>NZ_BAAGTD010000009.1:0-200856 GCF_054782095.1 Streptomyces capparidis
TTCTGTGAGCCAAGGAGTTGTGCCTTCCGATTGTCTTCCTAAGACCGCTTGGCCTCCGACTTCCCAAGTCGCCCTGCGCCGCCCCGACGAGGCGCTCGCCACCCCCGCTCCCGAGCCCGAACCGCCCGAGTCCTCCCGGGCCGCCGCCCCGTCCCGGACCACCCCCGACGCCCGGCCCCCCGCGTCCCGGCCCTGCCCCCAGTGCCGCACGGGCAACCCGCCCGACCGCACCCTGTGCAGCCGCTGCGGCGCCCCGCTCGCCGCCCCGGCCGCCGCCCCCGACCGCCTGCCGTGGTGGCGCCGCCTGCTGGCCCGCCGCACCACCCACCAGCCCCCCGTGGCCGGCACCCGCCCCCGCCACCGGGCGTGGCGCCGCCCCCGCCTCGCCGTCCCCGTGCTCCTGCTGCTCCTCGCCGCGGGCGCCTGGTTCGGCCGCGACCTGCTGCCCGAGGCGCTGGACTTCACCAAGGACCACACCACCCGCCCCGAGGCCCTCCAGCCCGAGCGGGTCCGGGCGTCGAGCGAGGCCCGCGGGCACCCCGCCACCTCCGCCTTCGACGGCTTCAGCAACCGCTACTGGTCACCCTCGGCCAAGGGCGGCGACCAGTACCTGGAGGCCGACTTCGCCCGCCCCGTGCGCCTGCGCAACGTCCTGGTGTTCCCCGGCACCTCCGCGAAACAGGACGAGTTCCTCACCCAGGCCCGCCCCGCCGCCATCACCCTGACCCTGACCTCGGCGGACGGGCAGACCACCACCAGGACCGTCAAGCTGCGCGACGAACCCGGGCAGCAGACCTTCACCGTGCGGGGCTCGGACGTCATCCGGGTGCGGCTCACCGTCACCGACCAGTTCGGCGCGACCGCCGACCGCCGGCTCGCCGTGGCGGAAGTGGAGTTCTTCGGCCGCCACGCCCGCCGCTAGGGCCTCCGCCGCCGAGCCGTGCCTCCGCCTCACGGGGCGGCGGGGACGAGCCGCCCGCCCAGCCCCAGCGCGGGCGCCGGCTGCTCGGCGAGGGGAAGGGCGCGGCTGAGCGCGGCGATCAGCGAGGGGAACGTCTCGACGGCGGCGAGGGTCACCACGAGGGTCGCGCCGGTCATCACCTCCACGCCCGCCCCCGACATCAGGCCGCCGCCGACGAGATCGCCGCTGTGGATCCGCTCCCGGACGTGCTCGGCGCTGCCGTCGGTCTGCGGGTTCATGACCGTGTAGAGGATCGCACCCGGGTACGGCGCGCCCCACACGAGGATGCCGTCCTGCCCCTGATCGGCGTAGGGCAGCACGCCCGTGGTGCCCGGGTTCCCGGGATTCCCCGGGCGGAATCCGGCGTGCTCCTCCTTGACCAAGCCGTTGAGCAGCTCGACGTAGTCCTTCATCTCCGCCACGGCCAGGCCAGCCGAGCCGAGCGGCTTGATCTCGAAGATCTCCATCCTGGGCAGATCGACGATGTCCGGCCGCATGTCGATGTTCACCAGCAGATCGTTCCGCGCCTTGGCCCTGCGGTACTTGGTGGCCAGCCGGTTGAGGAAGTCGACGGCAGGCAGGTCGTAGAACGACAGCGGGTTGCGCGCCATGTAGACGCCCCCGATCAGGAGGTGGGCGAGGTTGCCCCGCTGAAGGGCGGGCGGCTGCTTCCCCTTGGGGGCCGCCGCGACCGCGCCCATCGCCGCGCCCAGGACCTGGACGGGGTCACCGGGCTTGTCGTCCGGGCTGGTCGTCGTGGTCACCCCGAGCCTGAGGCGCACGTACGCCAGCGCGGTCGCGGCGTCCAGCCCCGACGCCTGCATGAGCTGCACCACGCCCAGCGTCCTGGTGCCGACCGGCTCGTCGCTGGTCCGCTCGTACCGATCCCGCAGACCGGCCACCACCCGGTTGCGGCTGACACCGGTCAGGTTCTCGAGCGCCGCCCGGACGCACAGGGGGACGTGCTCGGGGGCGAGCTGCGCGGCGTGCTCCCTGATCCCCTCGTCGTTGAGCCCGTTGATCTCCACCACGGCCGACGCCCAGTCGCCCCGCGCGACCGCCTCCCGGTACGCGAGCACGATCAGCGCACCGCGAACCCGGTGCGCCGACTCGGGCACGGCGGCCCGCAGGTGCGCCCGTTCGGCGAGGGGCAGCCTGGCCGGGGAGATCCGCTCCCTGACGTCGATGTCGCTGAACCCCTCCAGGGCCACCGCCGCGTCCTGCCAACGGGCCTCCCGGCGGGCCCGGTCGTATCCGTCGTCCAGCGCGCCCCGCCCGGTCGGCGGCCCCGCCTCCTCCCGCTGGACGCCCGGCCGCCCGGCCCCGGCCGCGGCCTGCGCCCGCGCGATGAGGGCGGCCACAGCGCGATTGCCCGCGGCCCGCTGCAAGGCGAGAACGGAGCCGGACCCGCGGGCCGCACCGGGAACACGGCCCCAGCCCGGGAGTCCGCCCCGCCCTGCCGCCGACGGCCGGTGGCGGACACTGAACCCCATGGCCGGAGCCTAACCCGGCACAAACCCACCCGCCCCCGTCCAATCGGCCAGCCCTTCGGGCACCGACCGGACACACCCGTGATGCCCGGTCCCGGCGAGGCGCGGCACCGGCCTTGGCCTACAGCCCGTACAGCGCCGCCAGGCGTGGCAGTCGGCGGGCCATCTCGTCCCGGTCGTCGAAGTCGAAGCCCCAGGCGGGGTCCAGCTCCGGGTAACGGATGGTGAACGCGCCGGCGGGGAGCCGCTCACCGGTCGCCGTGATGTGTGCCTGCCAGACGATGCCCAGCACCTCCTCGCCGTCCAGATCCAGGCCGTCGGCCGCCGAGGCCCGCACGACCGGGAGTTCCGCGAGGGCGTCGGGATCAGCGACCACGCGCTCGAAGACCTCGTCCCCCCGCGCGATCAGCCATCCGCGGAAGTAGTCGAAGCCGTCGTCGGAGCAGCCGCCGTTGATGACGTAGGCGGCGGCCCACAGGGGGTGCGTGTAGGAGTCGGCCATCAGGTCCCACAACACCTGCTGAGCGGCGACGATCTCCTCGGCCGGGCGGGTGGCCAGCAGCGAGGTCGCCTCGCGAGCGACCGCCCCGCTGTCGTCCGGGTCCGCCGCCTGGTTGCGTGCCGCCGCGATGAGCTGCCAGAACCGCTGTCTGTCCATGCCGGGGGAGCATGCCACCCGGCACCGACATCACGACGTCCCCGTGGGACCGCCGACCACGCCGCGAGCCCGTCTCGCCGCGCGGATCCCGGGTCCCCGGGCGCGCGGCCGTCCGGGACGCCGACCGGCCCGCGGCCGCGGCGCAGTGGGGGGCGGGCGAGCAGATGAACCTCGTTGCCGAGGAACAGGCAGTAGGCGCCACCGGCGATACCGCCGGGCCGCTCCGGCCGGGGCGGGTGCCGAACTCCATGCCCTGCGGGACCTGGCAGCCGGGCACCGGTTCGGCGCCGCACGCGCAGCGGTACGACTGGAGGGCCTGCGCCCAGCACGGCGTGCCACCCACCTTGCAGCCCGGGTCTCCGCGCCCGCCCGCGTCGGGGGCGTCGGGGAAGGGCCGGCCGCGCACCGAGTTCCGCGCGGGTCCCGCCAACGGCTCGGATCCGACGGTCCGTTCCCACCTTTCCCGGCGGCGGTGCCGGCCCCGCCGGCACCCGGCCGCCACGGGACCCGCCGGTTGCTCACCGCGCTGCGCCGCTGCCCCGGCGGGCCGCCGCCCGTCCGCTTCCGGCCGCCCCGGCATCAGGGTCTGTCCGATGGGTGTGTACCGCCCTGTTGGTCGGCATGCCGGCCCGGCCGGCCTTCCAGTCGTGAATGGTGGCGATCTTCAATGCCCCTCGCTGGGCTCCGTGTTGCTCATTCGAGAGCCGCAGAGCACTGGCGACGTGTCCGATGGGGG
Source organism: Streptomyces capparidis (assembly GCF_054782095.1). Lineage (NCBI taxonomy): Bacteria > Bacillati > Actinomycetota > Actinomycetes > Kitasatosporales > Streptomycetaceae > Streptomyces > Streptomyces capparidis. The sequence goes on from NZ_BAAGTD010000009.1 coordinate 3,846, forward strand.
ACAGTGCTCCTCTCGGCAAGCAATGAGCACGATGAGTCTCCAATCGTCGCGGAGCCTCAGCAGGCCATCGCAATCGGTGGTCGAGCTGAGGCTGCCCGCCGACTGGTCGACCACCTTCGTGAAGGGATCGACTGGTGAGGCTGACTTTTTCCGCTCAGGTGCTTCTCACGCTCTTGTCATTCGTGTCGTCGCTGCTGGTCGCGGTGGTGGCGGGGGCACTTTCGCACGAGGCCGGGGCGCCGGTGGCCGGTGCGGTGTTGTACGGCGGTGGCGCGTTCATCGGCTGGATGACCCTGTGTGTCACTGTGCTGACGGCGCTCGGCCTGCTCGGGCATCAAAGTCATCCCGGTGAGTAAGGGTTACCCGGCGATCACGAACGCAGCCACAGCCGGATCGCAGCGAGGGTGACTGTGCTGCCGAAGCGCGTCAGCGCGTCGGCGGATCCCGCCAGGGGGATGCCGGTGCGTTGACGAAAGAGAAAGCCGTTGATCACTTTGCGACGGCACTTCCAGCGCCCGCCCCACACCAGCCGGAACGATCCGGTCGCTCGCCAGTCACACGACTCGCCGGACAGTCTCTGGGGCCTGGCGTCAATCCCCGTCCGCCCCGCGACGCCTGGCACGCGGTCTCGTCGGACCGGGCGGAAGCCCGAGTGCGGCCGGTACGAGGGCTTCCGTCCGGCACGCCGAGAGCACGCACCGGTCGCCGCGGGGCCGCCCGCCGGGCGTACATTCCCGGTCCAGGGGATACCGGGTCCCCGGCGGAACGGGGGAGAGGCGCATGCGTACGCCCGCGCGGATCTGGGACGGTGCCGACCTGGTCGAGCGGCGGCTCGCGGGAGTGGCGCTGAATCCGGCCGCCGCGGAGGACGTGCTGCTGCGGCTGCTCGCCGCGGGGCCGCTGCCCGTGCGGATGGTGCTGTGCCGGGACCGGGTGCTGCCGGACGCCGTCGTGGACGCGGTGGTCGCCCACCCGGACGCCCTGACGCGCAGCTTCTTCGCCCGCAACCCGCACGCCGATCCGGCCCTTCGGGCCCGGCTGGTGGACGACCCCGACTGGCTGGTCCGCGCCCACCTGTCGGCCCCGCCGAACCGGCCGGGCGGGGCGTGGCCGCTGCCGCTGCCGGACCGGGTCCTGGAGCGGATGCTGTGCACCTACGGGGACGAGCTGGACCCCTTCTGGTTCCGCCAGGCCTCGATGGCGTTCCGCCGGTCCATGCCCACCCACCCGCGGGCGGCGGTGCGCCGTGCGGCGGTCACCTTCTGGCCGGTCCTGCCCGACGACGCGCGGGCGGCGCTGCGGGCGGACCCGGACGAGGCGGTACGGGAGAGCGCGCGCGACCGGCTGCGGTACGGGGATCCCGGGTGGGTCGAGCGGTCGCTGGCCGAGGCGACCGGTGCCCGCGGCAGGAACTGGCTGCTGTCCGTGGGCGCCCTCGGCGACGCCGTCGTTGCCGCGGTCGCCGCGGAACCCGACGGATGGGAGGCGCGGTGGGCCATGGCCGGGAACGAGACCTTGCCGGCGCACGCGGTGCGCCTGCTGGCCGCCGACCCGGACGCGCGGGTGCGCGAGGCGGTCGCGCGCCACCCGAGGCTCGGCCCCGCCGAACGGGCGGCCCTCGCCGCCGATCCCCACCCGGACGTGCGGCTGGCCGTGTCCACGCACCCGGCGCTGAGCGAGGAGGAACGCGCCGCGATCGAGTACGAGGTCCCCATGGACGGCACCTTCGGGTACCAGCCCGAACCGCTGGTGCCCACCGACCCGGTGACGGTGCGCGAGGCCGCGTGCTCCGCCCACCCCCTGCTGCGCCGCTGGGCGGCGCGGGACCACCACCTGCCGCCCGACCTGGTGCGGCGCCTGGCCGCCGACGACGACCTCGGTGTCCGCGTCCTGCTCGCCCAGAACCATCCGCACGCCCCGGCGGAGCTGCTGCTGCGCGGCTTCCTGGAGTACCGGGGCGACGAGCGCGACCACCTCCTCACCCGGCCCCACTTCCCGACCGAGGGCCTGGCGGAGTACGCGGATCACGACGACCCCCTGGTGCGGGCCCTGGCCGCGCGTGACCCCGCCACCGGCCCGGCCGTGGTGGAACGGCTCACCCGGGACCCGGACCCGCGGGTGCGGGCCGCGTTCGCCCGCCACCCGAACCTGCCGCCGCCACGGCTGCGGGAACTCCTGCACGACGAGGCCCTGGCCCACGACGCCGCGGCGAACCCGGCGCTGGGGGCGGACGGGGCCCGCCGGCTGGTGGAGAGCCACGCGGACCGGCTGGGGGAGTAGCACCAGGCGCGCGGCGGCGGGCTTCCGCGCCCCACGCCATCGAGGACGCCGCCGCCGGGCGCGCCCTCACCGCCGGGGGCGCTCCGGACCGCCGCCGCCGGCGGGCGCCCCGCCGACGCCCGTCACTCCGAACTCCGCTCCGGCAGCGGCCGGTACCGGGTCGGCCCCGGCGTCCGGCCCTCCGGCGGGTACTCGCAGTCGATGCTGGTGATCTCGTAGTCGTCGCCCTCGTTCTCCTCCTGGTCGACGAGCACCGCCGCGGTGCAGACACGGCCGTGCTCGTCGGTGAACGTGACGATCTCGCTGTAGTCCGTCGGGGTGCCGCACCCCGCGAGCACCAGCACCGCGACCGCGGCGCCCACCACCGCGCCGATCCCCCGCAGTCGTCCCATGCCCCCTGCCCCCTCCACGCCCGTCCTCGCCCCGTGACCCGGTGGCCGTCCACACCGTAGCCGCGCCCGGCCCGGTCTGCCATGCACCGCGAGCCGTCGATCCCCACCGGGGCGGCCGAGCCGCCCGGCCGCCCCGCCGCACCGCTCTCCCGGCGCTCCGGGACGAGCGCGCCCACGCGTCCCGGCCGCCACGCGAGTCACCGGCGCCCGCCTATTGACGCGGCCACATCTCCCTCAACATCATCGTGGGAGCGCTCCCAAGGTGCTTTCCGCGGCCCGGGCAGGAGTGCGAGCCGTGCACGGAGGACGACGCCGGTTCGGCGCTCCGTGACCGGTGCCATGCCCACCTGCGAAGGGGACACGCCGATGCTGCTCGCACACCGTCCGCCCGGGCGGTCCAGAAGCGTCCGGGGACTGGCCACGGCGATGGCCTGCGCCCTGGCCGCCGTGGTGGCGGTCGCCGCCCAGACGCCGGCTTCGGCCGATCCGGTCGAGGGGCCGGCCGTCGAGGTCTCGGTCAACGCGTCACTGGGGCTCGGGACCATCGACGAGGCGGCGTTCGGGGTCAACACCGCGATCTGGGACTCGCACATGAACGACCGCGAGGTCGTCACGCTGATGGACGACGCCGGCATCGGAGTGATGCGCTACCCGGGCGGATCCTACGGCGACATCTACCACTGGGAGAGCCACACCGCCCCCGGCGGCTATGTCGCGCCGAACACCGAGTTCGACGCGTTCATGGGCACCGTCCGGGCCACCGGCGCCCAGCCGATGATCATCGCGAACTACGGCACCGGCACCCCCCGGGAGGCCGCGGAGTGGGTCCGCTACGCGAACATCACCAAGGGCTACGGCGCGAAATACTGGGAGATCGGCAACGAGGTCTACGGCAACGGCCACTACGGGAGCGGCTGGGAGGCCGACGACCATCCCGACAAGAGCCCCCGGGAGTACGCGCGCAACGTCATCGCCCACGCCGAGGCGATGAAGGCCGTGGACCCGACCATCGAGATCGGCGCCGTCCTGACCACCCCGGGGGACTGGCCGGACGGGATCACCGGCCCCGGTGACTCGGCCGACTGGAACCACACGGTGCTGTCCGCGGTCGCCGACACGATCGACTTCGTCATCGTGCACTCCTACCCCGGCGGCGCCACCGCCGACGAGGCCCTGGACCGGGTCGCCCGGCTGCCCGGACAACTGCGCGAGGTCCGCAGGCAGATCGACCGCTACGCCGGGGAGCGCTCCGCCGAGATCGGCATCGCGCTCACCGAGGTCAACTCCAACGTCCAGCAGAACAGCCGCCCGAACGGCCTGTTCGCCGCCGACGTCTACATGACCGCCCTGGAGAACGGCGTCTTCAACGTCGACTGGTGGAACACCCACAACGGACCCACCACGATCAGCACCGTGGACGGCGAGACCGACTTCAACGACGCCGGCCTGCTCTCCAGCGGCGGCTGCGTCGGGGACGTCTGCCAGCCACCGGTGAACACCCCGTTCCACCCCTACTACGGCATCAAGGCCCTGACCACCCTCGGCGGCCCCGGCGACACCATGGTGGCCGCCTCCTCCAGCAGCGACCAGGTCTCGGTCCACGCCGTGCACCAGGCGGACGGCGACCTCAGCGTCATGCTCATCAACAAGGACCCGGACACCTCCCACCCGGTCGAGATCGACTACGCCGGATTCACCCCGGCCGCCCAGGTGCCGGTCGTCCACCGCTACGCCCGCGGCGACACCGACGTCACACCGGTCCCCGCCGCCGGCGACGGCACCCACACCCTGCCGCCCTACTCGATCACCACCGTGACGCTCTCCCCGCGCCCCGGCGAGGCGGCCGTCGGCGCGCCCGGCGAGCCGAAGGTCACCGCCGTGGACAGCACCACGGCCACCCTCGACTGGCCCGCCGCCACCCGCGGCACGCCCGTGCGCTACGAGGTGTACGAGCGCCTCGGCACCAACGCCCAGCTCCTGGGCACCTCGACCACCACCTCGCTGACCCTGCGCAACCTGCCCCCGGGCTCCGAGCACACCGTCAACGTCCTGGCCAGGGACGCCGACGGCCGGCTCTCCCGCCCCTCGGCACCGCTCACCTTCACCACCACCTCACCGCGGGACAGCACCTGCCTGGTGACCTACCGCGTGGACAACAGTTGGAGCAGCGGCTTCATCGGCTCGGTCACCGTCTCCAACCTCGCCGACACCCCGATCAACGGCTGGACCCTCGGCTTCACCTGGCCCTCCGCGGGCCAGTCCGTGCAAAGCGCCTGGAACGCCCGGGTGACCAGCGACGGGCAGCGGGTCCACGTCACCGACAACGGCCAGAACGGGTTCCTCGCACCCGGCGGCGGCTCCACCGCCACCTTCGGATTCGTCGGCGCCAACGAAGGCGCCAACCCCGCACCCACCACCTTCACCCTCAACGGCACCGTCTGCCGCACCTCCTGAACCGGACCCGCGACGCTGCTCCTGCCGCGCACCGGCCCTGTCGGCCGATCCGTGTCCCCCGCCCCGCGGGCGGGGGACACGGATCGGCGGCGGGCCGCACCGGTGGCCGGCCGGCACGTGCCCCCGTAGGCCGTTCGACGCACGACGGACAGGACACGGTACGGTCCGTCACCAATGCGGGACTCCTCGTGAGCGAGGGTGGTTGACTGGCCGCATGCCTCTCGACCGTTACGGCGTGCTCTCGGGAACCCTCCACCGCCACTTCCGCGACCGGCCGGACAACCAGGGCCGCTGGTTCCACGTCAACCTGGAGGTGGACGCGCCCGACGGGCGCTACCACTGCGCCGTGGACATCGACAGCCACAAGTCCAACGTGGGCGTGCAGTGGAAGCTGTTCACCCTGGACGCGCGCGCTCTGGGGCCGGCCGCCGCCCTCGCCCCCGGCTACCACGACCTCGCGTACACGCCGGACTCCGGGGCCCTGGACTACCTGCGCCATCCGGCGCTGGTGGACCGGTCCGGCGTCCTGTTCCAGCGCCGCCCGCCGTCCTGGCTCCAGGACCTCCTGGACCTGCTGGGCTCGCGGCCGTGGCACGCGGGCTCCAATGTGGACGCCGCCGCGGCGCTGGAGCCGATCCTGGTGGCGGGGCGGCGCGTCCTCGTCTTCGGCGAGCCGTTCGACAAGGATCCCGAGGGGGACCTCGGAATGCACAACGTCCACCAGAACCAGGGTGATCCGGTCGGTTCCCAGTGGTGGGCGGAGAACGGGATCTGGCAGGACGGCGCGACGCTGACCCAGCGCCCCGACGGCCGGTACGAGGTGTTCCTGAACAAGTTCTCCAGCCGGCCGGGCAGACGGACCTCGCGGGGCACCCGGTCGCGTGACCCCGGCGCTCCCTCGCGTTCGGCGCGGGAGGCCGGGGCGTGGTGGAAGCCGTGACCGGATTCGAACCGGCGTGGACCGCTTTGCAGGCGGTTCCCTGACCACTCGGGCACACGGCTGTGTGGTTGCGGACACGACCGTAGGCCGGGCGGACGGCCGGCGGGAAGGGCGACGGCCGGACCGCAACGGGGCTGCCATGCGGCGTTCACATCCCGCCGCGCACCTTCTCCGTGCAACTGTCGGCGACCGTGTCGGCGAACACCCGGGCGAGCGGAGTGAGGGCGTCCCAGCGGCGGGCGGCCCAGCCGACCGGGAGCGGGGGCAGGTCGGGGATCGGGACGAGACGGAGGGGGCCGTCGCCGGGAACCCGCCGGCCGGGCAGGACCGGCACGACGGCGTGGCCGAGGCCGAGCTCCGCCAGCAGCAGGGCGGTGTCCCAGTCGGCGACGCCGGTGTCGGAGCTGCTCCGCACGCCGAGCTCGGCGAACGCGGCGTCCAGGCGGGCACCTGACGTGGAGTTCGCGGGGAGCCGGATGAGGTTGACGCCGGTGAGCTCGGCCGCGCCGACGCGGAGCCGGCTCGCGAGCGGATCGTCCGCGCGGACGGCCAGCACCCACGGCAGGGCGACGACGGGGCGCTGCTCGACACCGCGCACCGGGCCGTCGATGGTGACCCAGGCGAGGTCCAGCTTCCCGGCGGCGAGGGCGTCGAAGCAGGCGTGGCTCGAGGTCTCCGTCCGGAACTCCAGGGCGACCTTCGGGTGGCGCTGCCGGAAGGCGACGACGGCCTCGGCCATGAAGTGCCGCACCGTCGTTCCGCCCGTGGTGACGCGCACGGAGCCGGCGTCCCCGCTGACCAGGTCGCCGAGGCGGCGCAGGGCCAGGTCAAGGCCCGAGAGGCTGTCGGCGGCGGCGTCGCACAGCACACGGCCCGCCTGGGTGGGCACGACACCTCGCGGCTGCCGCTCCAGAAGGCTCACACCGGCCTCCCGCTCCAGCCGCTTCACATGCTGGCTCACCGCCGACTGGGTGCGGCCGAGCTCCGGGGCGACGGCGCTGAGGCTCCCCGCCCTGCACACGGCCACGAACACCCGTAGATCGTCCAGAGTCATGTCACCCAAGCTACAGCTTGGGGACAGCCAGAAAAACAGTAGGATTGACTGGGGTTCAGGGTTCCAGAAGGATCGGGGCAGGGCCCAGGCGGCAACCCGTCCGGCGCTTTCGCCGAGTCCGGACGCAGGCGAAGGCACGGACGGGTGCCGACCCCGAGCACCGGAAGGACACCGCCCCGTGCCTGCCTCTCCCGCCACCGCCGACCGGGCCGTCGCGCTGCTGCGCGAGCTGGGGGCCGCCGGCATCGCCCATCCGGGCGGCACCCTCCTCGCCCACCTCCAACGCGTCCACGGCCGACTCGCCGGGTGGGGCGCCCGCCCCGCCCTCCGGCTCGCGGGCCTGTGCCACGCCTGCTACGGCACCGACGGCTTCCCCACCGCCCTGCTGCCCGCCGACCGCCGCGCCGAACTCGCCGAGGTGATCGGCGCCGAGGCCGAAGCCATCGTGCACCTCTACGCGTCGTGCGACCGGAAGGCCACCCATCCGACGCTCGCGGACGCCGACGGGGCGTTCCGCGACCGGTTCACCGGCCGCCGCCACATCCCGGAGCCGCGACTGCGACGGGACTTCGCCGAGTTGACCGCCGCCAACGAGCTCGACCTCGCCCGCGTCGACCCCGCCTTCCGCGCGCGGTGGGGAGCCGAGCTCCGCGCCCTGTTCACCCGCTTCCGGCCCCTGCTGAGCCAACCGGCTTGGTCGGACTGCGAGAGGGTGCTCCCCGCGGCGGGTCGGACCGGGCAGGGCTCAGCCGCGGACGCCGAACTCGACGGTGCCGGACAGGGCGGCTCCTTGGGGTGAGTGGGGGGCGGGGCGGCCCGGGTGGAAGGCGGCGGTCGGCAGGCGGCGGCTCGCGGAAACCGGGCGGCCCCCCGGGCAGCCGGGCGCCGGACCGCCCGCTCCCGGTGCATCGCCGCACGTTAAGGTGCGGAAGTGCGCAGCAGGGGACCGACGCTGGAAGACGTCGCACGTGAGGCCGGGGTGTCCCGTGCGACGGTGTCACGCGTGGTCAACGGGGTCCGCAACGTGGACCCCGGCATCCAGCGGGTGGTCCGCCAGGCGATCGCCAGGACGGGCTACACCCCCAACCGCGCGGCCAGGTCCCTGGTCACCCGTCGCACGGAGGCGGTCGCGCTGATCCTGTCCGGAGCGGGTGACACCTTCACCGCACGGGTGTTCTCCGACCCGTTCTTCGGGCGGGTGGTGGACGGGGTGCTGGGGTTCCTGCGGTCCCGTTCGGTCCACCCGGTGCTCCTGCTGGCGGAGTCGGAACCGGCCAGGGAGCAGGTGGTCGACTACCTGCGCCAGGGCAGCGCCGACGGCGCGCTCGTGGTGTCCGTCCACGCCGACGACCCGCTGCCCGGCCTGCTGGCGGAGGCGCGCGTCCCCACGGTGTGCTTCGCCCGCCCCGCCCGGCCGCCCCGGGTCAGCCATGTGGATCTCGACAACGCCGAGGGAGCCCGGCTGGCCGCCGGGCATCTGCTGGCCCGCGGCCGCCGGCGGATCGCCACGGTCTGCGGCCCGCGCGCCCTGCCCGCGGCGCGCGAGCGACTGGCCGGCTTCCGCGAGGCGCTGGCTCGCGCCGGGATCACCCATGTGCCCGCCGCCGAGGGGAACTTCACCGCCGAGGGCGGCGCGGCGGCGATGAGCCGCCTGCTCAGCCGCTTCCCCGAGGTGGACGCCGTGTTCGCCGCGAACGACCTCATGGCGCAAGGCGTCTGCCAGTGCCTTCGCGAGCAGGGCAGGACGGTCCCCGGCGACGTCGCCGTCGTCGGCTTCGACGACTCGAGCGCGGCGGTGGCCTGCCGGCCCGCCCTCACCACGGTGCGCCAGCCGGTGGAGCGGATGGCGGCGGCCATGGCGGAACTGCTGACCGAACACATCCAGGGCACCCGCACCGAACCGGCCTCGCTGGTGTTCGACCCCGAACTGGTCGTACGCGACTCCACCTGAGGCGCCGCCGGGGGAGCCGCGGCGGCTCACGGCCGGGCGGGCGGACTCCGTGCCGGCGGGCGCGCACGCCAGGCCGGCGTCACCGGAGAGCCCTTGGCCGCACGGCCGGAGGCGGAGCCCGTCGCCGCGGGCGTCCAGCGCCCCCCGCGGGGCCCGGTCAGTACCGGTGGCCGAACTCGTCCAGCAGGCGCCGCACGCCGCCGGCGCGAAAGGCGTCGATCATCAGGTCGGCGGGGGTCCGCTGCTCCTCGAGGCGGGCGAACAGGGGCGCGAGGAGGCCCTCCTCGCCCGCGCCCCTGGCCCGCAGCCCCGATTCGGCGATCCGCAGCAGCTCCCGCATGACGCCGAGCAGCCCGGGTCGCTCGGCGCTCAGCCCGTGCGTGCTGGCGCGCGTCCACAACTCGCCCCATGCGGCCCAGGGCACGCCGCAGAGCAGGCGCTCCGCGTCGTCGAGCCGCTCGACCAGGCCCACCGTCAGCGCCGCGGCCGCACCCTCCTCGCCCTGCGGGGCGACTCCGCAGGAGCGGTTCTCGACGTAGCAGCGGACGGCGTGGTCCAGGAAGAAGTCGCCGATGCGGCCGGCCGCCAGCGCGGACCGGACGTCCTCCACACCGGTGCGGGCGTCGAAGCCGTAGTGCAGTTTGGCGGCCGGCCAGCCGTACTGGTGGATGCGGTCGAGCATGCCCCGGTCGGGCGCCACCAGCAGCCGCCGCCCGGTGATGTCGCGGGCGGGGACCGGGGCGTCGGACAGGAGGAACTCCCTGAACGTCAGGCCGCCCAGGACCTCGCAGCCGCCGCTCTTGAGGTCGGTCAGGAAGTAGACGCGGGAGTCCCAGAAGTGCTCCAGGTACGCGCCGATGTCCGGGTAGGGCGCGGACGGCATGGTGTTGGAGGTGTACGCCGCCTCCGCCTCGGGCACCCGCCGGGCCCGTTCGTACCAGACGCGGTTGCGGGTCTCCTTCCACGGCTGAAGGGTTCCCCTGGCCACGGGCGAGGAGGCGGTGAAGGCCGCGAAGACGCCGGCCAGCCCGCTCAGGAGGTTGACCACGCGGACGGCCTCGGTGGGGCTGACGTCCACCGACACCTGGTGGGAGGCGACCGGGACGAACCAGTGGTGCAAGTGCCAGCGCCTGGCCAGCAGCAGATACCAGTCCTTGCGGGACTTGCGGGCGGGATCGAACCAGGTCCGCGGCTGGATGCCCGCGCCGAGCAGCGTGTGGCCCAGGGGGGTGAGCACCTGCTGCACCCCGCCCAGCACGGTCCGCGCGGCCCGCAGAGCCGCGTGGACGGTCTCCTGGGGGGCCAGGGACACCTCCACGGTGCACACGCCCGTGTCGGTGTTCACCTGCTCCTCGTAGCCGCCGTTCTTCCGGCGCACGCCGACCGTGGCGCCGGTGACGGGCTCCTTCGTGACCGACCAGGAGGAATCGTGAGCCGCGAAGGAGTGCCACAGCCGCTCCGCCGTGCCGCGGTCCATTCCGCGCCCGGTGGCGAGGTCGACCACCGGGAACTCCAGTTCCATGCCGACCCGCCGGGGAGCTGCGGTCATTCGGGCCTCCTCCTGCCGATGCCCGGTGTCCGCTCACCTCACCGGAGCCGGATACGCGTGTCAGGCGGCGGGCTGCCGGAACGGCGTCGGCCGCCTGCCGAGCGCCGCGGCGACGATCGACGCCTCGACCGGGGACCCGCCGGAGCAGCGGCCGCGCTCCCACCACGCCGCCCCGTGTCGTTCTCGAGCACCTCTCGCCACCGGGCGCCGTCAACCCGGAGCGGGTGTCGCGTCCGTCGGCGGGCCGCCACGAAGCTAACACGACGACTTTCCCGAGCACATGCGCCCTTTGGGTGAGTCTCGACGTTTCGGCCAGGCGCGACGGGGCCCCGCCCGGCGGGACGGCCGTCGGCCGCCGCCCGAGGGGACGCGGCACGGATGCGCCGACGACCTTCACTGCCTTGACCTCAAGTCGACATGAGCTTCTAGGCTCGCCGTCATGGCTGTGAACGACGAACCCGTGATCTCCGGCATCGGCGCCGACCCCCCGCCGACGGCGCGACGAAGCATCCTGCTCGTCGGCGTCGATCCGGGGCTGGTCGACTTCCGGACGTTGCCGGATCCGGACGCCGCCCGGGTGGGCCCCTCCCGCGCGGCGATCGACGCGGAGCTGACGGCACTGGGCCTCGCCGTGGAGAGGTGCGTCATCGACCTGGGGGCGACGGCGGAGGCAAGGGTGCGGGAGGCGCTGGCGGAAGGCGACTTCGACTGCGTGATGATCGGCGCCGGAGTCCGGGTGGTGCCCGCGAACTTCCTGCTCTTCGAACGCGTCGTCAACGTCGTCCACCGGTACGCTCCCCGGGCCGTCATCTGCTTCAACACCAATCCGGGTGACACGGTGGAGGCCGCGAGGCGCGCTCTCGCCGCCGGGACGGACCGGTGGCGGGTGGGCGGATCGGCGCCTTGAAGGGCGGTCGGTGCGGCGGTGCAGGTTCGAGCCGGACAAGGCGGGATCAACGATCCGTGCCGGCCTCGCCGCCGGCGCGCCGCCAGGGGAAGGGCGCGAGGTCGGGCTCGACCCAGCCGCTCCTGGCCGGGGTGCCGGCCAGTGTCGAGGGCCGGTAGAAGCGGGTGAGCAGCTTCTTGTCGAGCAGCGCGGGGTTCCGGTCGGCGAAGGCGTCGAAGTCGGCGGTGCCCGACCGGCCCACGTGGTGGCCCACCAGCTCGACCCAGGCCCGGCTGACGGTGGCGTTGTACTTCCGCGGCGCGCCCGCGTAGCGGGCGGTGCGCCGGATGCCGTCGCCGATCAGCTCCACCGCGGCCTCGGTGCCGTAGCGCCGGACGGCCAGCCAGGTCAGGTGGACGTGCTGGCGGTGCCCGAACCGTTCGGCGGTGGCCATCACCTCGGCCATCAGCTCCGTGAACGGCGAGTACTCCTCGTCCGCGCCGCGGCCGTCCGCGCTCACGCCTCCTCCTTGATCAACGCGTCCAGGACGGCGTGGCAGCCGGTGATCGCCTCCGCGGGCAGGCCGTCCAGCGCGCGGCTCTCAAGGTCGGCCAGCGTCGTCCGGATCAGGGCCGCCGCCGCGCGCCCGGACTCGGTGAGTTCGATGAGCACCGAGCGGCGGTCACCGGCACGGGTGCCGCGGGTGATGTGCCCGCGTCGCTCCAGCCGGTCCAGCACGCCGGTCAGCGTCGTGGGCCGGGTGCCGACGGCGGCGCCGAGCTGGGACACGGTGCGGCCCCGGCCGTCGGCGAGGTTGGCCAGGGCGTTGATCTCGGAGGCGGTGAGGTCGAGGTCGACGAGTTCGGCGGTGATCAGTTGCAGGGTGGCGTGGGTCGCGCGCTGCAAGGTGAGCAGCACCGACCGGTCAAGTGGTACGGATTCGGTATTCACGCTTTCGGAAATTACGGAACCGTACTATCGGCGCGCAAGCCTGCCCGCCGACCACGAGGCCGAGGGACGGGCCGTGCGGCGCCCCCGCCGATTGCCGCCGCGGTCCGTGGCTGTTCCACGCGTCGGCCGGGCCCGTCGGACGCGGCGCCACGCACGGATCGCCGTCGCGGCGCCGCGGAGGGACCTTGCCGGGACCCGCGTCCGACCCCATGATGTTTACGTGAACATCCGCCAAGGGGGAGACGCACGGCGGATGCCCGCCGGGCTTGTCGCGCTCGGACTCGGCAGCTTCGGGATCGGCCTGACCGAGTTCGTGATCGCGGGCCTGCTGCCCCAGGTGAGCCGCGACCTGGACGTCTCCGAGGCCGCGGCCGGTTGGCTCATCTCCGGCTACGCCCTGAGCGTCGCGGTCGGCGCGATCCTGCTGACCGCCGTCACCACCCGCGTCCACCGCAAGGCCGTCCTCGTCGGCCTGGTGGTGCTGTTCGTCCTCGGCAACCTGCTGTCCGCCGTCGCGCCCACCTACACCGTGGCGCTGCTCGGCCGCGTCGTCGCCGCCCTGTGCCACGGCTCCTTCTTCGGCATCGGCTCGCTCGTCGCCCGCCGCCTGGTCCCGCCGGAGCGGGCCTCGCGCGCGGTCGCCGTGATGTTCGCCGGGCTGACGGTCGCCAACGTGCTGGGCGTGCCGTTCGGCGCCCTGGTCGGGGAGCGCTGGGGCTGGCGCGCCACCTTCTGGGCGATCACCGCGATCGGCGTGCTGGCCGCGGCCGCCATCGCCGTGTGGGTCCCGGCCTGGGCGGGCGCCGTGGACGACGCCCACCGGGCCGCCGGCGTGCGCCCCCAGTTGCGTGCCTTCCGCTCCGGGCAGGTCTGGCTGACCCTCACCGCGACCGCGCTCGGCTACGGCGGCATGTTCGGGGCGTTCAGCTACATCGCCTACACCTTCACCGAAGTCACCGGCTTCTCCGACACCGACGTCGCCTGGCTGCTCGTGGTCTACGGCAGCGGACTGGTGATCGGCAACGTCGTCGGGGGCCGGGCGGCCGACCGCGACCGCGACCGCACCCTGATCGCGTCGCTGGCCGGCCTGGCCGCCACGCTCACGGCGTTCGGGCTGCTGGCCCACGGGAAGGCCGCCTCGGTGGTCCTGGTCTTCCTGATGGGCGTCTTCGGGTTCGCCGGCGTCCCCGGCATGATCACCCGCGTTACGGACGCCGCCGGCGGCGCGCCGCTCGCCGCCAGCGCCAACGTCTCCGCCTCCAACGTCGGCAACGCCCTGGGCGCCTGGCTCGGCGGACTCGCGATCAGCGCCGGCCTGGGCTACACCGCGCCGCTGTACGTGGGCGCCGCGGTCGTGACACTCGGCCTCGCCGTGATGGTGATCACCGCCCGCACCGCCTCACCCCCACCGGCCGGCCCCGACCGGGCACTCGCCCACGCCCGGCCGGACCGGGAACGCCGGCACAGCCCGGACCGGTGACCGTCCGGGCCCGTGCCCAGGACCCCGGCCGGGCGCGTCGCCCCGCGGACGCGGGCCGCTGATCCCGGTCGTGCCGGTGGGGCCGGTCGGCCGGTGTCGTGAATCAGGCTGACGCCGGAGGCGGATGCGCGGCTAGGGTCGGTAATCGACCCTGGCGTCCGGAGGCGAGAACGATCAGCCCCTCCGGGCGGCGGCTCCGGGAGCACGTGCATCGCGACACGGCGTTTGGAGACGAGATGGCGTCCGAGCACTTCGACGAGCCGGTACCGGCCCGCGATCCGTCGGATCCGGCGTCGCACGCGCGGGCGGGCGAGCCGTGGTGGAGCCCTGAAGGGGGCTTCTTCGGCCCGCTGTATCTGGAGGGAGACGACTCCCTGGGCAGCTTCTTCGGCCGCGGCACTCGGCTGGACGGGCGCACCGAGGAGGAAGTGGACGGGGTCATCAGGCTCTGCCGGCTTCAGCCCGACGACCACGTCGTCGACTGCCCCTGCGGATATGGGCGGCACAGTGTGCAACTCGCCCGGCGCGGCCTGCGGGTGACGGGGTTCGACATCAACGACGGGTTCCTCGCCCTGGCCAGGTCCGCCGCCTCGCCCGCCCGCTTCGTCCGTGCCGACATGCGCCGACTGCCGCGGGTGGAACCCGCAGACGCCGTGATCAACATGTTCTACTCGTTCGGGTTCTTCCCCGCACGGGAGGACGACCTGGAGGTGCTCGGGAACTTCCGCGCGGCCCTCAAGCCGGGCGGCCGCTTCCTGATGCACACGATGGTCACCCCGGCCGCCCACCGCGGCGGGCACATACCGGCGCGGGAAGAGCGCGATCTGACCAGCGGCCGCACATTGGTCATCGAGCGTCGCCTGGACCCCGCCGATGCCCGGGAGTACGGCCGGTGGACTCTCGTCGCCCCGGATGGCACCAGCGAGTCCACCAGCGGCTACGACGTGAGGATCTACGGCGCGGACGAGTTCGCCGCCCTGTGCGCGGAGGCCGGGTTCGCCGACGTCAGCGCCTACGGCGACTGGCAGGGCAACCCCTTCGCCCCCGACTCGCCCCACCTGATCGTGGTCGCCACCGCCTGACCCGCCGGCCGGCCGCCGTTCCCGCCCGCGGCACACACACCGAGCACAAAACCACAGCGGACCCGCCTGCCCGGCGGACGCCTTCGGCGCAGGCAGCCCGAGAGGGAGGGCAGATGAGCAGTGACAGGGACGATCTGGTCGTGGTGCACACCGGCCGGACCTACGAGGGGAAGCAGGGCCACACCTTCTTCGCCGGGATCTCCAAGGATTCCGCCGGGTCGCGGGCGTTGTGCCTGCACCTGGTCACGATTCCGCCGGGCGCCGCGGACCGGCCGCATCTGCACACCGACCACGAATCGGCCATCTACGTCATCTCCGGTCGGGCCGAGGCCAGATACGGCCGGGGCCTGCGCAAGCGCGTCACCGTGGAGGCGGGCGACTTCGTCTACGTGCCGGCGGGCGTCCCCCACCAGCCGGTCAACCTCAGCCCGACGGAGCCCGTCACCGCCCTGATCGCCCGCACCGACCCCAACGAACAGGAAAGCGTGGTGCTGCTGGACGAGCCCGACGAGTGAGAGGGCTTCCCGGACCCGTTCGCGCGGACCAAGCTCCTTCGGCCCATTGGCCCGAAGGCGCACCGTTCGCGAAGCCGTCACCGCGAACCGGTGCGCGGACGGCTGACAGAGCCGTCATCGGCTTCTTCGCCGAGTGGCGATCCCATGGCCGACGAAGAGGACGACACCGAGGGTGCCGAGGCCCACCCCGGCGTAGCCGACGAGTTCACCCCGGGCTTCATTCCTCTTCTCCTCTTCATAGCTGAGGCTTTCGCCGCCGCTGAAACTGGCGCACCATTGACCGGGTCTCATCGGGCTGCCGTCGCACTCGACGGCGTTGCCGTTCAGCACCGCCTCGGCGTTGACGAAGAACATGGTCGGGCCGACGATGACCAGAACCCAGGCCAGGACCTTGAGCCATCGACGAGTCGCCATTCCACCAGCCTTTCAGGAGCGTGGACCGCCGCGAACCGCGGCGATGACGATCGTCATGCTTCGGCGGGTTCGGAAACAAGCTCCGGGACCCGGCACGCGGTGTCGGCGAGCCGCACACCGGCCGCGCCGCCGGCGGCGGACACCTCGAACCGGTTGCCGGTCGCGATGCCGTGCAGCACGATGCGGGGATGCGCTTCTCGGTCAACATTCCGAACTTCGGCGACTTCGCCGACCCCCGGGCCGTGGCGAAGGTGGCCGTGGCGGCGGAGCAGGCAGGGTGGGACGGGCTGTTCGTCTGGGATCACGTGCTGCATCGCCGCCATGGCGGCAGGCCCTTCGGGGACCCCTGGATGCTGCTGACCGCCGCCGCCCTGGCGACCTCCCGGATCAGGCTCGGCACGCTGGTCACCCCCGTCGCCCGGCGGCGCCCGCAGCAACTCGCCCGTCAGGTGGCCACCCTGGACGCCGTGAGCGGCGGCCGGGTCACCTTCGCCGCCGGGCTGGGCGGGCCGGTCGAGGACGAGTACGCGAGCTTCGGCGACACCACGGACCCGAAGGTGCTGGCCGAGCGGCTCGACGAGGGCCTCGACCTGCTGCGGCGCTACTGGTCGGGCGAGCCGGTGAACCACGACGGACGGCACTACCAGGCACGGGACGTGACATTGCTGCCCGCCACGGTGCAGCGTCCGCGGCCGCCGGTCTGGATCGCGGGCTTCTGGCCGAACCGCCCGCCGATGCGCCGGGCCGCCCGCTGGGACGGCGCGGTCCCCCTCTTCGCCGACGCCAGGCACGGCCGGGTCCCGCCCGTGGATCAGGTCCGCGACCTGGTCGCGTACCTCCGCGAGCAGCGCGAGGACCGGGCCGGCAGCCCCTTCGAGATCGTCCTCGGCGGTGCCACACCGGGCGGCGACGCCGCCAGGACCCGCGACCTGATCGGCCCGCTGGCCGAGGCGGGAGCCACCTGGTGGGACGAGCGCCGGCTCCAGACCAGCGACACGCTCGACCGGCTCACACCGGTGCTGCGCCGCGTCGAGCAGGGCCCTCCGGCCCTGTAGCGCGCCGCCCGTGACGGCCCGCCACCGGAGCCGCCCGCCCGGGGCTCGGGCGCCTCCGCCGGGCGGTGCGCGGCGGGGTGGCGGGCGCGCCGACCCGCCCTGTGATCCACTGTGTTGGCGACACGGTGACCTGTGATTTCATACGGTGATGGTGGACCGTGGAGTGGAACTGACCGCCTATCTCGTCAACGAGTCGCGCGCCCGCATGCCCGAGCTCTCCGGGGACCCCCTGGCGCAGGCGTGGATCCCCGACGGCGACCGGCCCGGGGTGCGCGCGCTGTGGGAGGAGTTCGCCGGCTCGGTGTACCCGCACGACGACCTGGTCGTGTCCCTGCGCGGACGGTGCGTCGCGGACGCGCTGTCCCGCGCGCTGAGCCGGGACCCCGACACGGTGCTCGTGGTGTGCGGCGCGGGCTTCTCCTCGTACCCGTGGCTGCTGCCCTTCCCCGTGGCGCTGGAGGTGGACCTGCCGGCCATGGCGGAGGCCAAGCGGCGGCGCGCGGCGCAACTGACGGCGTCCGGCCTCCTGCCCGAGCGCGACGTGCGGCACCTAGCGGCGGACCTCGGCGACCCGGAGAGCCGGGAGCGGCTCACCGCCCGGGTGCGCGAGCTGGCCGACGGGCGGCCGGTGGCGTACGTGGCCGAGGGCCTGATCTTCTATCTGCCGCCGGACGACGCGCGGGCGGTGGCGCGCCTGGGCTCCGGGTTCGGCGCGCACGCCGTCACCGTCGTCAGCTACTGGCCCGCCTCGGCCGCGGACAACCAGGTGCTCGCCGACCAACGGCACTGGTTCCGGCGCCACTCCGTCCCGGAGGACGCGACCCACCTGGCCCACGAGGAACTGCCCGCGCTGCTGGGCACACCGATCGAGGACACCGGCCCCGAGGATCTCCAGAAGCGGTACCTGGACCGGGTCGACGTGCCGGAGTCCCGCCTGATCCCCGAATACGTGGCGGTGTCCTGGGGCACCCCCGCATAACCCGAGGCGGTGGCATGGGAGACGTGCTCCATCTACAGACCAGGGCGTACCCGCTGCACTACAGCTCATCCGACGGCGGCGTGCGCTCGGTACCCGTACCCGGACACGGCGAACTGCGCCCCGTGCCCGGCGAACTCGGGTCGCTGGTCTACAACCCGGACCCCACGATCGAGATCGACCTGACCGGGATCGCCAGGTCGGCGATCACCCTGCCCGGGACGGAGATCGAGGGCTGCCACGCCCGAATACTGACCGGCGGCACCGTGCTCCTCGTGTACGCGCTGCGGCACGAGGCGGACCTGCGGCGGATGTCCCTCCCCGAGGTCGACGCGCTCGACGCGCGGGTCAACCAGATGCTCCGCGAGGCGGACGCCCCGATCTTCACCGAGGTCCTGGCCGCCTCGGCGAGCAGCGGCCTGGTGAAGGACCTGCCGCTGCGGCCGGACCGCCCCCTGAGCGGGACGCAGCCGGCGATGGACCGAAGATCGGTGCGGTACAACTGCCACATCATCACCCCGGACCCGCCGTGGGAGCCGGACTCCCGGGTGCCCCCCCTCAACCTGGGACCCTCCTGCCGGATCCTGCTGCCCTACACCTACGCCTGGGACTGCCCCACGACGACGCCGCTGCCCGACCTGCTGACGATGACGGAGCCCACCGACATCGCGGTGGCACAGCAGTCCCTGCTGTTCGGCGCCATCCTGGGCGGCCGGTGGATCCTGGTCGACCTGGCCAGGGACTATCCGGACAACGACGACGTCCACGCCTTCCGGCGCTTCCTCGACGGCGTCTGGGCCGACTACCACCACCTCGACAGCTACCGGGTCGAGTCCGCGCAGGGCCACCGGGCCACCTATCTGGCCGCCCGCGAGGTCATCGGCCTCGACGGCACCGAGGAACGGGCCGACAAACTGCTCGGCTATGTCAGCAACTCGCTGCTGGCCGCTTCGGCGCAGCGCACCCAGGTGCTCGACACCCGCCTCAACCGGGTCGCCTCGGGACTGACCGTGGTCGCCGCGGCGGCCTTCGCCCTCGACGTCGTCGCGTTCCTCCTGCCGGAGGTCCCCTTCGCGGGCCGGCTCCTCGCCTCCGTCGGCGTGATCGCACTCGGCACGACCGCACTGATCGCCACCGTCCGACCCCGGCGCCGCCGGCGCCGCGCCACCGGCGACGGGGCCGGGTGACGTACCGCGTCCCCCTCACCCTGGCGACCGGCATGCCGCCGGGCACGCACTGACCAGCGGTCCGGGCCCGCCCACTGCCCGGACCGCCGGGTGCCACCGCCGGCCGGTGCGGCGGCCTCTCGCTCCTGCGGCCCGACCTACCCCGCGGCCCGCAACGCCGCCGCGATCCGGACGACATCCAGGTCGACGACGACCCCCTCCGCATCCCACACGCCACGTGCGGAGATCGCCAGGCCGATCAGGGCCAGCTCGGCGGCGTCCGCGCGCAGTTCGTGCTCCTCGCGGCTCTCCTCGCCGCCCCCGGCCGGTTCCTCGCGTTCCCAGGCGGCGACCGCCGCCTCGGCCACGGACCGAGGCAGCCGCACGCTGATCCGACCGATCTGGGGATCGAGATGAGTCCCGACCGCCGCCAGCACGGTCCGGTCCTGCTGGAATCTCAGGTACTGCCGGCGATCCACCACAGGCCGAGGATATCCGGGGCACATCGGGGCGCCGGTGCCAAAGGCGGTGACGTACGAGGTCAGGGCACTGGCGTCGGTCGTCGAATCCCCGTCCGCCCCGCGGCGCCCGGCACGCCGGGAGCACGCACCGGACGCCGCGGGACCGCCCTTCGGGCGACGACGGGGATTCGACGACGGGGGCTCAGGCCGTTCGGCCCACCGGGTGGAAGTTGATGCGTTCGCTGACGATGGGGAACCCGGCCTTGGCGAAGTTCGCGGCCATGGGGAAGTTGCCCTGGTCCGTCGCCCCCTTGATGAACTCCGCGCCCTGCTCGGCGAGGAAGTGGGTGCACTCCGCGAGGAGGTCGTAGGCGTAGCCGTGACCGCGCTGCTCCGGGACGACTCCGATGAAGCCGATGATCGGGCCGGAGGGGTTGTGGGCGGGGATGTGGATGCCGGCCAGGTCGCCCTCAGGCGTGTGCGCGACCTGCCACCACTCCCGCGGCGAGGGGCACCAGTGGAAGAAGTCGAGCTCCTCCTGGGCGGCCTGGTCCAGGCCGCCCTCCTCGATGGCCTTGAGCGCGTGGGCGTCCAGGGTGGCGGAGTGGATGCGGCGCAGCGCGTCGAAGAACACGGCGTCGTCGCCTTCCGCGCTGAAGCGCAGGCGTCCGGGCCGCTCGGGCAGGCCCTGCTGCGGGGTCCAGCGGTACAGGAAGCGTTCCACCAGGAGTTCGTACCCGGCGGCCCGCGCGGCGGCGAAGCGTGTCTCGGCGGCGGCGCGCAGCTCGGGATTGTCGCGCCAGCCTCCGGGCAGGTTGATCTCGAGTTCGACCCGCCAGGGGACGGAGCGCAGGAGTCGGGCCCCCGCCTCCTCCTCGCCCTCGGCCACGTCGAACCAGTTGATGTTGACGGGCTCCGTGTCGTCGGGGCCGCCCCACCACGCGCCGCGGGCGACGACCTCGCCGTCGCGCAGGGCGACGCGCTTCCAGTCGGGGCGGAACCGGGTGCGCCGGTGGCCCTCACGGGCGCCCAGCGGGTCGGGGAGCGCGTCGAAGAGATGGGCGTCACTCGTGGAGAGCGCGCGGATGACCGGAACGGTCATGGATTCCTCCGGGATACAGGCTGCTTGGAGCGCTCCCGGTCAGAACTCGCGAAGCACGCCGGGACAGCGGAAAAGGGAGCGCTGGAAAGGTGTGAACCGCACGGCACTCGCCTCCTTCCGTCCGTCTCAGGGCGTGGAGCCACACAGTACGTAATCTTTCGCGGACCGTCCAAAGGATTTCCGGACGCGTACACCGGCGCCGCGCCCGGACTCACGCCAGGGTGACGCGCATCCCGCCCTCGGCCAGAGCGCGCAGGACCTCGGCGAACGGATCGAACGGCCGGCCGTCCGGTGCCAGGGCGCGGGACAGGTGCTCGCGCGCGGTCCCGGAGTCCCGCCAGAGCAGGGTGGCGGGGGTGGTGCAGCCGAACCCGCCGCGCAGGCAGTCGTCGAGAGCGGCCAGGCAGTTGCCGAAGTAGCCGCCCGGCCCGTTCACCGCCTCGCCGAGCGCCAGGTGGAGGCCCGGGACGTCGGTGACGTGCCGGCCGTCGAGCTCGTACGCGTGACCGGCCGGCCGGTCGTCCTGGCGTGTGCGCCGGCAGCCCCGTGTCCGGACGATGTCCAGCCAGGCCGCACGCTGCCGGGTGCCGAGGCCGCTCCAGGCGCCGGGGGCGTCCGGCGGCCCGGCGAGCCACCGCTGCCACACCGGCCGGGTGTGTTCCGGGACGGGCGGGCAGTGCGTGCGGTCCAACTCCAGGTCGATCAGGTCCGCCCCGAGGGCGGAGGGCCGCCAGGCGCGGACGGCGGTCCACAGCGTGAGCTCGGCGAACGGCTCGCCCCGGTCGTCCCGGGTCTCCAGGGCGGCGCTCCCCAGTTCCAGTGCCCGCCGGGTCCCCCTCGCCAGCGCCCGCCGCAACTCTTCCCGCGGTGCGAGCCCGCGCAGGACGAGCGGAGGCGCCGCCCGCTCGGCGGGCAGGACGCGGGCGAACTCCCGGCAGGAGCCCAGCCACCGGTGCTCGTCGTGCACGCGGACCGGCCCCCGGTACCCCTCGGGCGGGCCCTCGCAGCCGTCCAGGCCGGTGAGCACGAGGCTGTCCGTCCCGGGGTGCCGGCCGAGGCTTTCGGCGTCCTCGAGGAGCCAGGGGCCGAGCGCCTGGTCCTCCGGCACCAGCCACACCCTGCGGCCCACCCAGCCGCGCACCTCGTTCCCCCGTGGGACCCAGCGGAACAGCTCGTACGTCGCGCGCCGCTCATCCCCGAACAGGTTCTCCACCTCGGCGCACACGCCCCAGACCCGGTCGGGCTCCCACCCGGTCAGGGTGTGACGCGCCCGCCCGCCGCGGTCCTCGTCCTCCTGCACGGTGCCCATGATGCCGAAGCGGGGTGGACGTGGAGCCGTGCCCGCGCGGCGGCGGCGTTCGGGAGGGGCCCGGGGCGGGCCGTCCCCGTCCGTCCGGCGGGGGTGCGTGAGGGCGGGACCGCGGCCGGGGACGGAGCCCGCGACGCTCACCCGGCCCTCCGCGCACCGGCCCGCGGCGGTCCACCGACCGCCCCGGCCGGTCGCCGCCGAAGGACAGCGCCCGTTGCCCTAACGGGCACTCCTGCCGCACATCCCGGCAATCGGACGTCCGTGCGTTGACCCCCGGCGGCCCGCATGGTGGCCTCGAGGGAAAGGGCACCAGTACGCGGCGCGGCGTTGCGATGGGGGATGCCATGAGAGCTGTACCGGGGAAGTCGGAGGACGGCGACCGCCCGCCCCACGCGCCCCGGCGGCAGAGCGCCGCCACCCCGGCCCAGCAGCGGACCACACCGTCCCCCGCCGCCTCCGCACCGCGCCGCCCCCAGGCGCTCACCCCCGCCGGCGTGCGGCACCTCCAGGGCGTGGCCGGCAACGCCGCGGTGTCCCGCCTGGTCGCGCAGCGCCACGCGTCCGTGGTGAAGCCCCCGCCCGCGCAGGCGCCGGGCTTCCGACGCGTCAAGCAGGACATCGGCGCGAAGAAGCAGAAGCTGTCGCAGCACAAGCCCGCCGAGAGCGAGTCCCGTTCCGCGCAGGACGCCGCCGTCGCCCCACCCGACGACAAGGAGGCGCAGGGCAAGGCGGCGAACGCGGAGAAGATGAACGCGGCCGAGCCCGGAGGCTTCGACAAGGCGGCGTTCATCGCGGCGGTGAACGCCGCCATCGCCAAGCAGGCCCCGAAGAACCTGGAGGAGGCCGACGAGTTCTCCGGCTCCGGCAGGGCCGACGCGGTCAAGGGCGAGGTCAGCGGCAAGGTCAAGGACGGCAAGCAGTCCTCCGCCGAGGAGATCGAGACCACCACGGCCGCCGCCCCCGACACCTCCCGGGCCAAGGACAAGAAGGTCCTCCCCATGAGCCCGGACACCCCTCCCGCCAACCCGGGCGCGCCGGATCCCGCCGGCGCCGCCCCGGACCGGCAACCGGCCGCGGTGCTGGACCTCTCCGAGGGCAACGAGGAAGTCGACCGGAAGCTCACCGAGGCCGATGTCACCGAGGAGCAACTGGCCAAGAGCAACGAACCGCAGTTCACCGGCGCCCTGTCGGAGAAGAGAAGAGCCGAGCAGCACACCGCGACCGCCCCCGCCGAGGGCCGGGCGGCGGAGTCCGCGCACATCTCGGAGGCCAAGGCGGGCGCCGCCGCGGCCGGGGCGCAGGCCATGACCGCCATGACCGCGGACCGGGCGGCGGCGGGCAAGGCGGTGGACGGCGGCAAGGGCGAGACCAAGTCGGCGGACGAGCGCAGGCGCCAGGAGGCCACCGCCAGGCTCCAGAAGGTCTTCGACGCCACCCAGCACGACGTCAGGAAGATCCTGGACGACCTGGACGGCAAGGTCGACCGGCAGTTCACCGACGGGGAGAAGAAGGCCAGGGACGCGTTCACCGCCGACCACAAGCGGCGGATGGACGCCTACAAGGACAAGCGGTACTCGGGCTGGACGGGCAAGGCCCGCTGGGTCCGGGACAAGTTCAAGGGCCTCCCCCAGGAGGGCCTGAACATCTTCCAGGAGTCCCGCAAGCTCTATGTCTCCCGGATGCAGGCCGTCATCTCCTCCGTGGCCGACACCGTCGGCGCGGAACTGGGCCGCGCCAAGACCCGCATCGCCGCCGGCCGCGCCGAGCTGAAGGCGGAAGCCGACAAACTCCCCGCCGACCTGAAGAAGTTCGGCCAGGAGGCCGCCAAGGACTTCGCCGGAAAGTTCGACGACCTGGAATCCACCGTCGAGGACAAGTCCCAGGAGCTCGTCCAGACCCTGGCGACGAAGTACACCCAGGCCCTGAACGCCGTCGACGCCGAGATCAAGCAACTCCAGGACGAGAACAAGGGCCTGGTCGCCAAGGCGAAGGACGCGGTCGTCGGCGTCGTCCGGACCATCATCGAGCTGAAGAACCTCCTGATGGGCGTCCTGGCCAAGGCCGCCGCCGCCGTCACCAGGATCATCAAGGATCCGATCGGCTTCCTCCGCAACCTGGTCACGGCCGTCGGCGCCGGCCTTCGGCAGTTCCTCTCCAACATCGCCACCCACCTCCAAAAGGGCCTGGTCTCCTGGCTCCTGGGCACCGCCGCCAAGGCCGGCCTGGAGATCCCCGCCAAGTTCGACCTGAAGGGCGTCATCGGCCTCGTCGCCTCCCTCCTCGGCCTGACCTGGTCCACCATCCGCGCCAAGATCGTCCGCAAGGGCGTTCCCGAACAGGCCATGAGCGGCGTCGAACAGTCCGTCCCCGTGGCCGCCGCCCTGGCCAAGGAGGGCCCCGCCGGAGCCGTCGACGAGATCGGCGCCGAGGTCGGCGACCTCAAAACCCGCATCCTCGACGACCTGAAGTCCTACCTGATCCCCACCGTCATCATCGCGGGCATCACCTGGATCGTCTCCCTCCTCACCCCCGCCTCCGCGTTCGTCCGGGCCGTGAAGGGCATCATCGACATCGTCACGTTCGTCGTGACCCAGGGCGCCCAGATCGCGGAGTTCGTCAACTCCGTCCTGGACGCGGTCATCGCCATCGCAGGCGGCGGCCAAGCCGGCGTCCCCAAAATGATCGAGACCGCCCTGGCCGCCGGCCTCCCCCTCCTCATCGGCTTCCTCGCCGCCCTGGTCGGCGTGGGGGGCCTCGCCGGCAAGATCCGCAGCGTCTTCCAGAAGGCGGCCCGCCCGGTCCACCGCGTCGTCGACAAACTGATCGACAGGATCGCCACGGCCGGCAAGAGGCTCTGGAACAGGAGCAGGCCCAAGCCCGGGAAGGCTCCCCACGGCCAGGGGGACGATGAGCGGCGGGCGAGACGCCCCCGCGAGGCGGCGAGCAACAGCCCGGAGAACATCAGAAGGGCCGTCAGCGCGGAGCTCAGGGCCTCCCTCCCCGTCGGCGTCGACATAGATTCCGTCGACCGCAAACTGTCCGGCATCTACGGCAAGTATCGGAAGCAGGGGCTGAACCGCCTGCGTCTGGTCCCCGACAGAGGCGACCCTCTCAGTTTCAGTGTTCTGATCACGGCAAGCCCCGAATCCGAAGGTCATCACAGCAAGGGTAAAGAGGAAGGCGAAGCCGACGCGTTCGAGAAATATCTGGACGCGCATCCGGAGGCGAAGAGGGTCCATGACGCCTACGAAGTCGAGCGGAAGAAGATCGAGAGCGCGCCGCAAGTCAGCGTGGACAACCTGCGCCTGAAGACCCGGAAGAACGCGGACGACACTTACGAGGTGCGCGGCCAGGACACCCCCACGGTGGCGATGGGTGTCCTCACTCTGGGAAGCAAAGAAAAAGAGTACAAGCTGGGCGAGTTCCCGAGCACAAAGCGCCTGACGAATGACGCCGATGGCAAGAACCACTCGGAAGCCAGGCTGCTGAAGTTCATGTTCGACCGCTGGCATGTGTATACGCATGCGTACGCCGGCGAGAAGAAGGCGCACCTGGAGCTCAACGTGACGCGCAGCCCGTGCTACAAGTTCTGCACCCCCAAGATCATCGCGGCGAGGTCCGGGAAGGACGCGCAAGGGGGGAAGGATCTGCCTGCGGACTGGCGCATGGACATCACCGTCAACTCCATGTCGGTCTACGGAGGGGCCGGTGAGAACAAGGCCGGAGAGATTTACGGCCGGAACAAGGAGTCCATCAAGGCGCTCGTTCGTCTGGTCAAAGCAGGGGTTCGGCTCGGGATATGGACACCGGCCAGTGAATCCATGACAGCCGCCTGGGCGAACCACGAGCTTCGGATGTACCCGACGGACGGAGGCATCATGTCGCCGCCTACGCGGGACGAGATCCGCGAGGCCAACATCAAGATGTACAAGGTTCTCAAGCAACTCGTGTACACGGCCGGTAACATGGGGCAGGCCGAGTACGCGGCCATGATGGTGGAACTCCCCTCGTCCGGCGGGCAGAAGAGGAAGATACTGAAGATCCCCTTCGCCCGCTGAGGTGTCGGAGGCGCCCCCGCCCTATGCAGCCCGACGGAGGAACGTATGGCGTTCGATGGTCTCGACGAGCTCAGCCTGGCTATCGTCGAGCGTATGACGAGCGAAGGGTGGGAACAGACCACCAGGAGCCGGGAATCGGGCGTCGCCGAGTCGGTGTACGACAACGGCGACATGCGCATGTCCATCTTCCAGTCGATCGAGGGCAGATCCGTCGATCTGGCCCTGGTCGACATCGCGTCCGGTGGAAGCCTGAGATTCGATGTCGAATACGGTGACTCGATCGCCCGACTGCTCGACATCCTCACCGCATGGCAGGACAGGCTTTCCGCGGACAACTTCCGCGACATGATGAACGAGATCGCGAGCAGCTTTCCCGAGACTTACGCCGAGCCCTTCGAAGGGGATGAGGACACTCCCTGGGAGAAGGTCATCCCCCGGCCGTGAAAACAGGTGCCGGCAGGGAATGCCGCCAATCGGGCAGTGGCCTGCCCGCCGCCGCCGGCACTCCCACTCCGGCACCCGCGGATGCGCTCGAGTCGTAGGGCAACGTGAGACGCGGAATCGTCGACCGTCTTCCCGGCTCCGAGAGCACGGACGCGGCGAGCCTTCATCGGGGCCCGACCGGGCGGGCCCGCAGCACGAGCACCTCCAGGCGGAGTTCGTCGTCCTGGATGTCCAGGCCCGCCCACATCGCGGCGGCGGCGAGGAGATTGAACGCGTGCTGCGGCGCGCACCGCACGTCCGACTCGAGTTCGGGGAACTCCCCGACGCGCTCGGCCAGTAGGCGGGCGGCCGCCTCGGCGTCGGCGGCGTGGGGCCCGGTCTCGGTGGGCACGGGCTTGCCGGCGCCGGAGACCAGGGCCTCGCCGAGGAACAACCGCGGTCCGTGCCCGGCCGCCCAGCGCTCCGGCTGTGTGGTCACCCCCGCCCCGGGCACCAGGCCGGCCAGTCGCCCGAGCATCCACGCGACCTGCGCGACACCCGTGGCCAGTGCCCCCGTGCCGGCTCCCGCCGACCACGGGCGGTTGCCCTCTCCGGCTCGCGCCCGACCCAGTGCCGCCCAGGCGCTCGCCTGGTCCGTGGCCGGGACCGGCACGGAGGCGGGCGCCTCGACGATGAGGGCGGCCCGGCCGCCGGACGACAGCCCCCCGGCCAGGGCCCGCACCGCTGACTCCGGATCAGTCCCCTGACCGGCCACGCCGAGCCCAGGCGTGTCAACCGCCGCCCAGGCGAACCGCCCGGAGGACACCGAACCGACATCGACGCCGACCACCCGAGTCTTCACGCGGTCCAGTCCAGCACACGCCGCCGACCGCCGTCAGCCGCTCGCACCCCTAACGAGCCCTGCCCGCCCGAGAATCCCTCCGCGCTCGTCCGCACGGCGGCGCCCCCCGGACCTGCTGACCGAGCGCCCGGCGCGGCGGATCCCCCGCCGGCTCAGGACAGTGCGCTCCCCTTCTTCCAGTCCTCCCAGCCGAGGTTCCAGGCGCCGTAGCCGTTGTTCACGGCCACCGTGTCCTTGGAGTTCACCACGGTCACCGGGTCGCCGTAGTGCATGCGCTCGTAGAACCACTCGGCGTCCGCCTCGCTCAGGCCGATGCAGCCGTGGCTGGCGTTGACCCGGCCGAACTTCCCGTCGTTCCAGGGCGCGGCGTGGGCGTAGGTGCCCGACGTGGTGAGCTGGACGTCCCACTTGACCGCGCCCAGGTCGTACGCCTCGGCCCCGAAGATGCCGACCGTCGCGGAGTTCATCCGGATGGTGGGGACCTTGCTCATCACCACCATGGTGCCGTTCCACGTCTCGAAGCCCCGCTTGCCGGTGGAGACGGGCAGGGTCCTTGTGACCTCGCCGTTCTCGGCGACGGTCATGGTCTTCTTCGCCACGTCCACCGTGCTGACGACGGACTTGCCCACGGTGAAGTCGATCTCGCGCCGCTGCGTCCCGACGAGGTCGCCGTTCTCCACCCCGACCAGGTCCATCGTGAGCTTCACCTCGGTGCCCGGCTTCCAGTACTCCTTCGGGCGGTAGTCGATCCTGTCCTTGCCGTCGCGGTCCTTCAGCCAGGACCAGGCGCCCTCGACGGCCGGGGAGGACGTGACCTCCAGCTTCCGCTCGATCGCCGCCTTGTCCTGGATCGG
Source organism: Streptomyces capparidis (assembly GCF_054782095.1). Classification (NCBI taxonomy): domain Bacteria; kingdom Bacillati; phylum Actinomycetota; class Actinomycetes; order Kitasatosporales; family Streptomycetaceae; genus Streptomyces; species Streptomyces capparidis. Next base: position 32,060 of record NZ_BAAGTD010000009.1, read on the forward strand.
CTTGTTGAACACGATCGACACCGGCAGGGCAACACCGACGGTCGAGCCCTTCTCCACGTTGTAGGTGCCGACGAAGATCTTGTCCTTGCCCAGGGTGGTGAAGGTGCGCTCGCTGGTCTCGTCCTTCCCGCCCGAGCCGGCGAGGCGGGCCTTGACGGTGTAGGAGACGCCGTACCCCGTGGGCCGGGAGGAGGTCCACGAGGTTCCGTCCGAGGACAGGGAACCTCCGAACGCCTGTCCGTCGCCGGTGGTGACCGTCAGCGATGTCAGCTTCCCGCCCTTGGCGGTCACGGTCAGCGGTTCGCCGGGGATGACGTCCCTGCCGTCCGCGACGGGCGACAGCGCGAGGGCGGCCGAGGGCGCCCCCTTGTCCGAGGAGCCGTTGTCCGAGCCCCGCTCGGCGGCCGGCTTCTTCCCATCGGACGAGCCGGAATCGCTGCACGCCGCCAGGGTGAGGAGCCCGACGACGGCGAGGGCGGCGTACCCGTGCCTCCCGCGGCGGGGCCGTCTCTGTCCGGACGACGGGCGTCCACGTCGCTTGTGCTGCACAGTGATCCTCCAGGTGGGACACGAACCGCCAAGAGATCTCGTAGACGCGTGGCGTGCCGCCGCGGTTCCTGGACGGGGAACCGGCCTCCCGGCAGCGCCGGTGCGGCCGGGAGCCGTCCCGGTCCTTCTGCCCCCTCCGGCCGCCTACCGATGGATCCCGCCCGGAGTGTGGTGCGCGTCACTTCCGGGCCGTGTCACGTCCGGGCCGCCTGCTCCCATCCGGTGGGTGTCAGCGAGCGAGCCGAGGAGGACGGAACGATGAGCGCACAGCGGGGGACCGGCACGGCGACCGCGCACCGCGTGGTGATCCTGGGGGCGGGATACGCGGGCATGGCCGCGGCCGTCCAGTTGGCGGCCCGGGTGAAGCGGCGCGGGGGAGCGCGGGTGACCGTGGTGGACGCGCGGGAGCGGTTCACCGAGCGCATGCGGCTGCACATGGCGGCGACCGGACAGCGGCTCGCCGAGCTGAGCGTCCCGGAGCTGCTGGAGGGCACGGGCGCGCGGTTCGTACGCGGCTGGGTGACGGCGGTGGACGCGGAGACCAGGACCGTGCGGATCGACGACGAGCGGGCGCTGCCCTACGACACGCTGGTGTACGCGCTGGGCGGTGTCGCCGGCACCTCGGCGGTGCCGGGAGCCGAGGAGCACGCGTACACCCTGAGCAGCACCCAGGACGCCGGGGCGCTGGCCGGCCGGCTGGCGCGGCTCGGCAGCGGCACGGTGGTGGTCGCGGGCAGCGGGCTGACCGGCGTCGAGTCGGCCGCGGAGATCGCCGAGCGGCACCCGCGGCTGAGCGTGGTGCTGCTGGGCAGGCAGGAGCCCGGCGCGGCCATGAACCCGAGGGCCAGGGCGCATCTGCGCGCCGCGCTCGACCGCCTGGGGGTCCGGGTGCTCGCCGGTGCCGAGGTGGTGAAGGTGCTGCCCGGCGGGGTGGAGCTGGCAGGCGGGGGGAGCGTCGCCGCCGAGGCGGTCCTGTGGGCGGGGGGCACGCGGGTGTCGCCGCTGGCGGCCGCCGCCGGGCTGGCGGTGGACGAGCGCGGACGCATCGTCACCGACGCCGTGCTGCGGTCGGTGTCCCACCCCGAGGTGTACGCGATCGGCGACGCGGCCGCGATCCGTCAGGGCTACGGCGTCATGCACGGCACCTGCCAGGGCGGCATGCCGACCGGGGTGCACGCCGCGCTGTCGATCGACCGGGTGCTCAGGGGCAGGCGGCCCAAGCCGTTCCGTTTCGGCTACTACCACACGCCGGTGAGCCTGGGCCGCGGCGACGCCGTGGTGCAGTTCACCCGGCCCGACGGCAGCCCGCGCCGGATCTGCCTGACCGGCCGCGCGGCCGTCCGGTACAAGGAGACGGTGACCGCCTCGCCCTGGCCGACCTACGGCCGTATGAAGAAGCTGCCCGCCTCGGGTGCCCTCTGGCCCCGCGGGGGGCGCTCCACTCGCGTCCGGGGGGCCCGGTGACCGGCCTGCCCGCCCACCCCGACCAGCAGGTCTTCCACACGCACCGGAGGCTGCTGTTCTCCGTGGCCTACCGCCTCCTCGGCAGTGCGGCCGATGCCGAGGACGTGGTCCAGGACTCCTGGGTCAAGTGGTCCGCCGCGGACCGCTCGCGGGTGGCCGACCCCAAGGCGTACCTGACCCGGATCGTCTCGAACGAGGCGCTGGAGCGGCTGCGCTCCACCCGGCACAAGCGGGAGACCTATGTGGGGCCGTGGCTGCCGGAGCCCATCCTCACCGGCCAGGACGCCTCCGAGGCCGTCACGGACGCCGAGTCGGTGTCGATGGCCATGCTGGTGGTGCTGGAGACGCTCAGCCCGCTGGAGCGCGCGGTGTTCGTGCTGAAGGAGGTCTTCGACTTCAGCCACGCCGAGATCGCCGAGGCGGTGGGGCGCTCCGAGGTCGCGGTGCGGCAGACCGCCCGCCGGGCCCGCGCGCACGTGCGGGCCCGGCGGCCGCGCTTCGCCGCGGACCGGCCGCGGCAGCGCCAGGTCACCGAGCGGTTCCTCGCCGCCGCGACCGGCGGGGACATCAACGCCCTGATGGAGCTGCTCTCCCCGGACGTCACCCTGTGGACCGACGGCGGCGGCAAGGTCCGGCAGGCCCTGCGCCCGGTGGTGGGCGCGGCCACGGTGGCCGCCTGGTTCTCGGCCATCGGCACCGTCACCTACCAGGGGGTCGAACCCGCCGATGTGAAGGCCGAACTCGTCGGGATCAACGGCGGGCCGGGCATCGTGTTCAGCGGGCCGGGACGGGTGATCGCCACGGTCGCCTTCGACTTCGACGCCGACGGCCGTGTCACCGCCATCCACAACGTGGCCAATCCGGACAAACTCCATGCCGTCGCCGCCGGCACCGTGCACGACATCGGGACTCGGTGAGCGTCGTCACGGCCGGGCTCGCGGCGGACGTGCCGCGTGCTCGCCCGAACGGCGTGCCGGTCGGAGGACCGGGCGCGCCCGCGCCCGCGGCGCGTTCCGGGCGCCCCCGGTCCTTGTCCGGCTCAGTTCATCGTGTCGAGCGTCATGTACGCCTGCTGGGGGTCGGCGGCGTGCACCAGCGACTCGTGGTGGCCGACGTCGTCGAAGGCGAAGGCGTAGGCCTTGCCGTCCGCCATCTGGGCGTGGATGAGCTTGGCGTACTGGTTGGTCACCGCGTCCTGGTAGAAGTCGGCGGAGGTGGTGTCCGGCTGGTTCGCGTTGACCAGGAGGGTCGAGCGGTTGAACCCCGCGCACAGGGTGCGCGAGATCGGGCCGCGGACCTGGTCGTTCGGCGCGTCGAGGTGCTTGTAGCAGCCGAAGACGCTGTCGGAGTCGGGCTTCTGGAACGAGGTGACGACCGCCCCGGCGCCGTTGGTGAAGTTCATGACGTTGCCGGAGACCCTGCCGTAGTACTTGGTGTTCGGCTGGTCGGAGAACGGTGTCACCGTCAGCGTGGAGGTGCTGTACTTCGTCCAGACCCGGTCGATGTAGTCGTTCATGGCCGTGGCCGGCAGGACCCCCGCCCCGATGCCGTGCCCGGGGGCCAGCGCCCGCAGCACGGTTCCGTCCGGCCGCGTCCTGATGAGATCGGCCCACCCACCCGGCCGGCTCCTCAGGGCGGCGAAGAACCCGCTGTACCCTCCCGGCTTCAGGCGCCCGGTGTTCTCGACCGTCCCGTCGGCCTCCTTGGTCCCGACCGTGTAGGGGGCCGAGAACATGTCCACCTGGGTGCTGTTGATCCACAGCCCGGAGTCGTTGAGGGTGTACTCCGACCAGTTGAACAGGATGTTCGCGTTGGGGTCGGACGGATTCTGCACCGCGGGCTGCACCAGGCCGCCGGTGGCGAGCTTGAAGACGAGTTTCTGGCCGTAGGAGAAGTAGATCCGGCCGGAGAGCTTCGGGATCCGGATGGTCTTGGACTGCCCGGCGGCCGGGCCGGCGATCGAGGCGTCCGGGGCCGGGGCCGGCGGGTTGGCCCCCGCGGGCCAGGCGTGGAAGGTGCCGTTCGCGTCGGCCCAGCCCTGTCGTCCGGTCGAGAGCTCGGTCCCGAGGTTGTAGATGTAGACCGGTTCGCTCCGCCCGGAGTTGTTCGTGAACGTGAGCGGAATGGTCGCGGGCACGGCGGCCTCGGCCGGTGGCGCGGGGGCGGCGGCGGTGATCCCCGCCGCGACGGCCGCCACGGCCGCCAGTGACGCCAGCGTCTTCCGTAGCGAAAGCACGCTCCTCCTCCTCATGGGGCAGGTTCCTGTGGACGTCCCCCCCTGAGAGCGCTCTCAGCGTGGCGCGTCGCCCCGTACATGTCAAGGTCTAGACCAGAACCGGCCGCGTGCCGAACGACCCGTCCCTCCCCGCCCGGTCCCGTCGCCGTCAGGACGGGGGCGGGGGCGGGGACGGGAACGCCGTGCGACGTCGGAAGTACAGTCGCGCCATGGAGAGGACAGCAGACGAAGCGGCGGTGCTCGGCGTGGTGGGAACCGTCGTCCACCGGCTCGCGAGGCCCGGGGACGGCGAGGCCATGGCGAGGCTCGACGGATCGTTCACGACGGATTCCGTGTTCGAGGTCGCCGTCACCGACGAGGGCTTCAGGATCTGCGAGGTCCCGGTGGATCCACCCATCCGCAAGGTCTTCCCCGCCGAGGACGACGATGGCGACGACGACGGCGATCCCGGGCTGAGCCGGACCGTGGTCGCCCTCGACGGGGGCGAGCTGTGCGGGTTCGTGAAGATGTCCTTCGAGCCGTGGAACGCGCGTCTGACCGTCCGCGACATCGAGGTCGCGCCGGCCTGGCGGGGCAGGGGCGTGGGGCGGACCCTGATGCGCCACGCCCTCGACTTCGCCCGGGAGCGCCGGGCGGGGCACGTGTGGCTCGAGGTCAGCAGCGTCAACGTGCCCGCTGTGCGCGCCTACCAGCGGATGGGCTTCGCCTTCTGCGGGCTGGACACCTCGCTCTACGACGGCACCGAGTCGGCCGGCGAACGGGCGCTGTTCATGGCCCGGCGGGTGCCGGCGTGACCGGCTCGGGCGGGCGCGGGGTGATCTGGAGCAGCGGGCGCGGCGGGCCGGTGAACGCCGTGTACGGGCACCCGGTCAGCCCGGAATCGCGGGACTGCCACCCTGTCAGCCACGGTCTCAGCAGGGCGTTGTCGATCCGCAGCGTGCCGTCCGGGAGCAGTTGCCCGATGGTGTTGGCGGGATCGGACAGCGCCACGGTGCACTTGCCCACGCGGCCGTCGGCCCGCACCATCAGCGAGTTGGCGCGCGCGGCGTAGCAGACGTCGTCCGGGGTGAACAGCCGCCCGGCGTTCCCCGCCGCGGCCTCGCTCCCGTCCCCGGTTCCGTCCCGCAGCACGATGGCGCGGAGCTCCTCGATGCGCGGGTCGCCGGGGTCGAGCACGTCCATCTCCGCGTCGCCGGGCCCGCCGAGCCGCACCACGCGCTTGAGGAACACGCTGAACCGGGGGTCGCCGAGGAAGGTGTCCCGGACCCGGGTCAGGAACTCGGGCATCAGCGCCACATTGGCCGGGGTCAGGTGGACCCGCAGCATGATCCGCACATCCGCCGGGCTCCGCCTGACCGACAGCAGATTGCGCCAGATCCGGTCGAAGGAGCCCTTGCCGTCGGCACGGACCCGGGTGCGGTCGTGGCAGGCCCGCGGCCCGTCCAGGGAGATCTGGAACGCGCGCACGCCCAGGGCGGCCAGTCGCCCGGCCGCGTCGGCGTCGAGCAGGTAGCCGTTCGTCGTCATGTCGCTCTCGTAGCGCAGCCCGGCGTGGCGTTCCATGGCCGCGACGGCGTGCGCGGCCACGTCCTCGACCGTCCGGCGGGCCAGCAGCGGCTCCCCGCCGAACCACGAGACCTGGAGATGGGCCAGCTCGCCGGCGCGCCGGTCGACGAGCCGCTTGACCGCGCCCACCACCTCCGGCCGCATGTGGCCGACGGTGAAGTCCTCGTAGCAGTACACGCACCGGAAGTTGCACTGCTCGGTCGGCAGCAGGATCAGATGCAGCCGGTCGTTGCGGAACGAGGCGACGAGCTCCCGGTCGAACTCGTCGCCGGGCGCGACCGGGGTGCGCCCCTCCGGCAGGCGCTCCCTCACCGCGGCGCGCAGCCGGAGGAGCAGTTGCCGTGGTGGCAGTTGTTGACGACGGTGCCGCCACCGCCGCCCGGCAGCGGCGTCAAGGCGGCCGCCACCGTCTGCGCGAGCTGCTGGTCCTGGACGACGACCCTGCCCTCGTCGTCGAGGGCGAGGTCCTCCACCCGGACGGCGAGCCCCAGGCCCTGCGCCCCCGCTCCCTGCGCTCCTGCTCCCTGTGCGCTGGCGACCATCGCCTTCTCCTCACGTTGGCGGGCCCCCAGGGCCTGTCGTCGGATCCCCGTCGTCGCGCGGGGCAGGCGGGGATCCGACGACAGGCACTGAGGGCGGACGGTCCTCCCAGCGTCCGGGGGCCGGAAGAAAACGACAATCCGGGTGAGCCGGACGAGGGACGGTGCGCCACGGCGGGACGGGGGCGCGGGCGGTTCACGGCGAGTGCCGCCCGGAAATCCGGGACGGTGGATACCCCTGCGGGCGGAGCGGGCAGACAACGGGCAGCGGTGCTCGGCGCGGCGGGTTCCGGCGCCGCTGTCTCCGTCCGTGCCCGCTGTCATCGGGGGAACCGTGCGTATCGTGATCATCCTGGCTTGCACCTTGCTGATGGGCGCGCTCGCTGCCTGTCACGCCACGGCGGCCGCCTGCTGCACCGCGGGGCCGCCCCGCGCCACCGGGGCCGAGTGGGCGCACGCGGCGCACGCCCTGGCCCCCGACCGCACCACCGGCGGCGTGGGCTCCTCGGGTGCCTCGGGCGGCAGGGTCGGCGGCATCAGCAGCGCGGGCGGCATGGGCGTGACAAGCGGCACCGTCGGCGTGGGCGGCGTGACCGCGACCGGCGGCGTGAGCGGCGTGGGGGGCACGGCCGGCACGATCTCCACCGGCGGTGCGGGTGGCACACGGGGGCCGGGCGGCACGGGGTCGTCCGACGCCGTCGGCACCACGCTGCTCTACATCGGCGGCTCCGCGCTCGCTCTCTACCTCGTGTACCTCCTGTGGGACGTCGTGCGCACGGGGCTTCGCAGGTGGTGACGGGTGAGGGGTGAGGGTGCTCAGACGTTGCGGAAACCGTCCCGGACGCCGTGGGCCGCCGGGTGCCGGGATCCCGGGCGGTGCTTCCGCAGTAGGTGAACGACAGCAGGTGAACGGCGAGTAGCCCTACGGCTCCCACTCGGATGGCCGAGCCCGCCCCCGACCACCAGCGTTGACGTGCCCGACGTTTGTGCGGGCGCTGCGTGGAGACGGTTACGCACTTCGATGAGGGACGCGGGAACCCGATGCCTCGCTGGGCCGCAGCCGGTGCTGTCGGCGGCGGGTTCGCGGTCAGTCGGCGTCCGGAGTCGAGCGGATCCGTCCGGGTCCCGCCGCTACGGTGGACCCATGGACCGCAGACGCTGGGACATCGATCAACGCTTCACCGGTATCGCCACCGGTCAGGCCCTGGCCCCCGACGTCAAGCGGCTCGCGGCGGTGTTGGGCCGGGAGGGCTGGGTGACCGAGGATCCCGACGCGCACCTGCTGCCCCACCTGAGGCGGGCCTGTGAGGAGCCGGGCTCACGCTGGCGGCTGCGTGGCGCACGGCTGCTGGAAGACGGCGTCTACGAGGTCGAAGTCGAAGGCACGGCGGGGACGCCGGCGCCGGGCCTGCCTGTCCGTGATGCGATCACAGTGCTGGCCTCGGTCGCGGAGGCGTCCTTCGCGGTCCGCCAAGTGGACGGGAGCACCGTCGAATGTGTGACCGGCATGCTCGACGGGGATGGCGATTACGCCCCCCATGGGCACCTCATCCGTCTGCGCATCCACAACCGAACCGGGAATCGCCCCACCGCGCCGCCGCCGCGCCATCGCCGTCCCTCCCGTCACTGAGTGTGACAGTCGCCGTTCGGCCGGTGCTGATCGTCGGCGCCCGGTCCGCCGCTGCACCGGAACGCGCGGGACGTAAAGGATCTACCAGGCGACTCTCCGGTAGCGTCAAGGCATGAGTCATCCCCATCCAGAGTTGAAACCCCCACCGCCTCTGCCCAAGGGAGGGCTGAGGATCGTCGCCCTCGGCGGTCTGGGTGAGATCGGTCGCAACATGACCGTGTTCGAGTACGCGGGCAAGCTGCTGGTCGTCGACTGCGGTGTGCTGTTCCCCGAGGAGACCCAGCCCGGGGTGGACGTGATCCTGCCGGACTTCACCTCCATCCGGGACCGTCTCGACGACATCGTGGCGATCGTGCTGACCCACGGCCACGAGGACCACATCGGCGGCGTGCCGTACCTGCTGCGTGAACGGTCCGACATCCCCGTCGTCGGATCGAAGCTGACCCTGGCGTTCCTGGAGGCCAAGCTCAAGGAGCACGGCATCCGGCCGCGCACGGCGCGCGTGCGTGAGGGCGACCGGCGCGGCTTCGGCCCGTTCGACTGCGAGTTCGTGGCGGTCAACCACTCCATCCCGGACAGCCTCGCGGTCGCCATCCGCACCGGCGCGGGAATGGTGCTGCACACCGGCGACTTCAAGATGGACCAGTTCCCGCTGGACGACCGCATCACCGACCTGCGCGCCTTCGCCCGCCTCGGCGAGGAGGGCGTGGACGTGTTCCTCACCGACTCCACCAACGCCGAGGTGCCCGGCTTCACCACCTCCGAGCGCGAGCTGAACCCCGCGATCGAGCAGGTGATGCGCACCGCGCCCCGGCGGGTCATCGTCTCCAGCTTCGCCAGCCATGTGCACCGCATCCAGCAGGTCCTGGACGCCGCTCACCAGCACGGCCGCAAGGTCGCCTTCGTGGGCCGCTCGATGGTCCGCAACATGGGCATCGCCCGCGAGCTCGGCTATCTGAGGGTGCCGTCCGGCCTGGTGGTCAGCGTCAAGGAGCTGGAGAACCTGCCCGACCACAAGATCACCCTGGTGTGCACCGGCTCCCAGGGCGAACCGATGGCCGCGCTGTCCCGGATGGCCAACCGCGACCACCAGATCCGGGTCGGCGAGGGCGACACCGTCCTGCTCGCCAGCTCCCTCATCCCCGGCAACGAGAGCGCCATCTACCGCGTCATCAACAGCCTGACCCGGTGGGGCGCGAACGTCGTCCACAAGGGCAACGCCAAGGTGCACGTCTCCGGGCACGCCAGCGCCGGCGAACTCGTGTACTGCTACAACATCGTCAAGCCGCGCAACGTGATGCCGGTCCACGGCGAGTTCAAGCACCTGCGGGCCAACGCGGACCTGGCGATCCGTACCGGGGTGGACCCCGACCGGGTCGTCATCGCGGAGGACGGCGTGGTCGTCGACCTCGTCGACGGACGCCTCTCGATCGCCGGGAAGGTGCCCGCGGGCAACGTCTACGTGGACGGGATGGAGGTCGGCGGCGTCAACGAGGCCTCGCTCAAGGACCGCCGTACCCTGGCGGAGGAGGGAGTGGTCACGGTGGTGGCGATCGTCGACGCCGACACCGGCTCCCTGGCCGAGGCCCCCGACTTCCTGGCCCGCGGCTTCGTGCACGACGACACCACCTTCGAACCGGTCGTCCCCGTGATCGAGAAGACGCTGGCGAAAGCGGCGGAGGAAGGCGTCGGGGACGCGCACCAGCTCGAGCAGCTCATCGCGCGCGCCGTGGCGAACTGGGCGTTCCGCACCCACCGCCGCAGGCCCCTGATCATTCCTGTGATCATCGACGCCTGAGAGGCCCGCACCGAGCGGCGCCGGACCCGGTCGAGCGGCCGACGCGGCGAGAGCCCGGCGCACCCACCGCCCAGCCTCACCGACCCCACCCGCTCCGGCCGTCCCGGCCGGAGCGGGGGCGCGTCCCCCGGCGAGCTGCCGGCGGCGCCGCCCGGAAGCAGGGGGCGGCCGGGCGGCGCCCCGCCGTGGCGGACGTGTCCGGTTCGCGCAGTCCAACCCGAGCGGGCGGCCGCCGTCGCCGCCCGCCTCAGGCTCTGGTCAGGCGGTCGAGCAGGTCACACGCGGAGTTCTGGAGTTCGGCGACGGTCGGGGCGAGGGCGCGCCGGGCGGCGGCCTGGGCCGCGGTGAGAGCCGGCTGCCAGGGGGCGGCGCGTTCGACGTCGAGGTAGGCGCGTTCGGCCGCCGCCCGGGCGGCGTCGCGCACGGCAGGCGGCGCGTACTGGTGCATGGCCTTCCTGTAGTCCCGGACCGCGGCCCAGCCGGCGGCCTTGGCGCGGATCCACACATAGGGCGTGACGGCCCGGCCGGCGCGGTGCCGTACGGCCGCCTCGGCGCTCCTGCGGGTGGCGCGTTCGCGGGCCGTGCGCGTGCCGCGCTCGTAGGGCGGTGCCGCCCGCTTGGCGTCGCGGGCGGCACGCCGCACCTCGGCGGGCGCGGCCCGCTCGACCTCCCGCCTGGCGCGCCTCGCGGCCTCCCGTGCCAGGTCCAGGGTGGCCAGGTGCTCGGCTTCCAGGGCGTCGCTCCAGCCCGCGTCCCGGGCGGCCGCCTGGACGACCGTCGCCATGGCGGCCTCGGCGTTCGCCGTCGCGACCCGCACCAGGTGATCGATCCGGCTGTCCGGGGCACCCGGGGCCAGCCAGGGCACGGCGCTGAAGGCGTCCCGCACGGCCCGCCCGCCGGTCATGGCCGCGGCGTCCGAAACGCACGCGTGGAAGTCCAGCCAGGGAATGTCGCGCTCGGCCCGCGGCTGCCGGTCCACGATCGCGTCCATGACGACCGCGTCCGCGGCGGTGCCGGGGAAGCGTTCGTAGCCGGGCAGGCCGGAGACGAGTTCGGGCAGCTCCTCCAGCTTCGCCGTGTCCCTGCCCGCCAGCCTCAGCCACGTCGGCGTGTAGGTCCGGATCAGCCAGTCGGCGCACATCCAGGCGCGGGCGCAGTCGGCGGGCATGCAGGGGACGTCCTTCAGGTCCCCCTCGCCCGAGTAGGCCCTGAGGACACCCAGTTCGCCGAGGTCGACGGGGCAGCGCGTACCGGCGACCCGGAGGATGCGGGGCCGCAGCAGCCGTGTCCTGTCCGCGTCCGGCAAGGCGTCGTTCCATGCCCGGCCGAGGACGGCGATCAGCGGCGACACGCACTCAGGGCGGTCCGACCACGCCTCTCCCGCGAAGTGGGATACGGCCTCCATGAAGGACGCCCGACCCGAGCCGGGGTCGTGCCTGCCCGCGGCCAGCTCAATCGTGTCCACGTCGAACATGGTGCTCCGGCGCCTCCCTGTCACCTCTCAAGTCAACAGCCCCGCCTCCGCGAGATCCAGTGAGCCGATGTCCTCGGTTCCGGCGGGGCACCCCCCGGTTCCGTGTCCTGCGCGGCCGCCGCTCCGGGGCCCCGACACACGGTCGGTCATCGTGGCAGCGGGATCCCGGGACGGGTCCCGTGCCGCGGCGGGTAGAACGGGGCCCTGCGGCGGCCCGTGACGGCGGTCACGTCCACTGATCACCGCTGCTCTCGGCACGCGGAACAGGGCAGTTCGACAACCAACGATCGAAAGAGGTCGGTGAGTGACGAGAACGCTGACATCCTTAGTCGGTGTCGCCGCACTGCTGAGCGCGGCGACGGTGGTGGTGTCGGGTCCGCCCGCCGAGGCCGCGACACCGCTGCCGATCACCGCGGTGGCCGCCGGTTCCCACGACGGCAACGTGCCCTCGAACGCGGTGGACGGGAAGCTGTCCACGCGGTGGTCGGCGGAGGGGGACGGAGTGTGGATCCGCTTCGACCTCGGCTCCGTACGGACCGTCGGCTCGCTGACGCTGGCCTGGCACAAGGGCGACACTCGCCGGGCGACCTTCGACGTGCAGCTCTCCGAGAACGGATCGAGCTGGTCCACGGTCCTGCCCCGGGCGGTGAGCAGCGGCACCGGTCTCGGGCCGGAAGCGTACGACATCGCCGACACGTCGGCTCGCTACGTCCGGATCATCGGGCACGGCAACACCGACAACGAGTGGACCAGCATCACCGAAGCCGCGGTGCTCGGCGCCGACGGAACCCCCGGCGCGGGCCTTCCGTACGGCACCGACGGCAGGGGCAACCCCAGGACCGACGACTGCACGGTCAGCACCTCCGACCCGCAGCGGGCCGTGGACGACGCCTCGGACGGGGACGTCGTCTGCGTCAGGCCCGGCGACCACTCCGACACGACGCTGGCCGTGGACAAGGCGATCACGGTCCGCGCCAACGGCGTCGTCACGGTGCGGAACATCGTCATCAGCGGCAGCGACGCGACCGTCGACGGCTTCACGGTGGTCGGTGACGCCCTGGACGACCCGTCGACGGGGATCAAGTTCTCCGGTACCGGACACACGATCGTCAGGAACCTGGTCAAGGGCAAACACATCCACTACGCCATCGCCTGCGACTACGACGACTGCGCCAGCGATGTGCTGATCTCCCGCAACACCGTGACCGGGACCAACAACTTCGGCGTCCACCTGTGGGGCGGCTCCGGCATCACCGTCGAATGGAACAACATCTACGACCTGTGGTCCGACGACGGCAACGACGACGTCGACGGCATGCGCATCTGGGGCACCGGCCACACCGTCCGCAACAACTACATCCACGACCTGAACGCCAACAAGGGCGAGGGCGAGCCGCACGCCGACTGCATCCAGAACTACCAGCACAGCAGCAGGACGGTCGTGTCCCACGGCGTCACGGTGGAGAACAACTACTGCGTACGCGTCTCCGGTCAGTGCCTGATCATGCAGAACGGGCACCGCCCGACCGCCGACGTACGCGGCTACACCTATCGCGGCAACGTGTGCGAATCCTTCGGCAGCCAGACCATCGAACTGGGCAGCGTCACCGGCGGGGTCATCGAGAACAACATCCTCCGCGGCGGAGCCGACGGCCATGTGCTGACGTTCCACGGCACGGTCGACGGTCTGGAGACGACGAACATCAGGATGCGCAACAACGTCCTCGTCAGCGGGGGAGGCTCCACGTACGCCGGCGGCAGCAGGGACGCGTTGACCGACGACACGGACAACCTGGAACTGCGCGATCCGTCGGTGGCCGACGACTGGCGGGAGTTCGAGGGCAATCCGGACGCGCCGGTGCCCGCGATCGTCCCCGACGACTTCACCCGTTTCCGCGCCCTGGCCCGGCAGCTCGACGTCGTCGACGAGGGCAGCACCCCCCACAGCCCGGACTTCACCCGGGACGTCGACGGCGCGGCGCGCGTCCGGGGCGCGGCCATCGACATCGGCCCGTTCGAGTTCGGCTGACGGCCCGACGTTCCGCGCGCGAGGTGAGTCCCACCGTCCGCGCGGGTGGGCGCGGATCCTCCACCGGGAGCGGGCCCGGTCGGTGAATACGTGGTGGGGCGGGCGCACGGGGGCGTCCGTCCCACCACCGCGCTCGCTAGGCTGATCATGTGGAGAACGTCTTGCAGGGTGATCTGATCGGCGCGCTCCGGACGCACGCGCGGTGCCAGGGCCACAAGGTGGCGTTCCAGGACTCCCGGCGCAGCGTGACGTTCGCGCGGTTGGAGCGGCGGACGGCGCGGCTCGCGGGTCATCTGGCGCGGCTGGGCGTGGCGCGCGGTGACCGGGTCGCCGTTCTCCTCGGCAACCGGGTGGAGTTGGTGGAGACCCTGCTGGCCGTGGCGCGGGCAGGCGCCGTCGGGGTGCCCCTGTCCCCGCGGCTGTCCCCGGACGAACGGGCGCGGACGCTGGCCGACAGCGGCGCCGCGACGGTCGTCGCCGAAGACGGCCCCGCGGTGCGGGTGCTGATCGGGGACCACCGCAGGACAGGCGGTGCGCGGACGATTCCGTACGAGGAGCTGGCGGGCACCGAGCCCGGCCGCCCGCCCAGGGACGACCTCGGGCCGGACGACCCGGCCTGGATCCTCTACACCTCGGGCACCACCGGCGGCAGCAAGGGAGTGGTGTCCACGCAGCGCGCCGCCCTGTGGTCGGTCCGGGCCTGCTACGTCCCGCTGTTCGGGCTGGGACCGGACGACCGGCTGCTGTGGCCGCTGCCGCTGTTCCACAGCTTCTCCCACTCGCTGTGCGTGCTCGGCGTGACCGCCGTGGGGGCGAGCGCGCGGATCCTGGAGAGCGGGGAGGGCCTGGCCGCCGCCCTGGCCGAGGAGCGCCACACCCTGCTGGCCGGCGTCCCGGCGACGTACCACCGCCTGGTGGCGGCCGCCCGGGAGGCGGGAACGCGGCCGCTGCCGGGGCTGCGGGCCGCCGTGACGGCCGGTGCGCCCGGCACCCCCGAGCTGCGGGCGGCCGTCGAGGACCTGCTCGGCGCCCCGCTGCTCGACGCCTACGGCAGCACCGAGACCTGCGGGATGATCGCCGTCGACGCCCTCGGCGCCCCCCGGGTCGACGGCGCCTGCGGGCGTCCGGTGCCCGGGACGGACGTCCGGCTGATGGACCCCGCCTCCGGGACCCAGGCGGGGGAAGGCGAGATCTGGGTCCGCTCTCCCGGCCTGATGCTCGGCTACCTCGACCGCCCCGAGGCGACGGCCGAGGTGCTGCGGGACGGCTGGTACCGCACCGGCGACCTGGGCCGGTGGGCGGACCACGGGCACCTCCGGGTGATCGGCCGGGTGCGTGAACTGATCAACCGCGGTGGCGAGATGGTCAGCCCCACCGAGGTCGAGCAGGTCCTGCTGGCCTGCCCGGGCGTCGCGGACGCTGCCGTGGTCGGCAGGCCGCACGACGTCCTGGGCGAGGTGCCGGTGGCCTTCGTCGTCCCCGGCCCCGGCGGCGTCGACGCCTCTGCCGTCCTGGCCCTGTGCCGGGAACGCCTGTCCCCCCACAAGGTGCCCGACGAGGTGTACGAGACGGACGCCGTGCCGCGCACCGCCTCCGGCAAGATCGCCCGCGGTCGGCTGGCCGACGGCCTGTCCGAGCGGCTCGCCGAAACGCGGGACGCGGTCGCGGCGGCGCTGCGCCGGCAGTTGCGCGCCCTGCCGCCGCCCGACCGGCACCGGACGCTGGAGCGGCTGGTGTGCGAGGAGGCCGCCGCGGTGTGCGGGCGGGCGCACGAGGACGTGGCGGCCGAACGGCCGTTCCGGGACCTGGAGATGACGTCCCTCGGCGGGGTGCTGCTGCGCGACCGGCTGGCCGCGCGCACGGGCCTGGCCCTGCCCGCGACGCTGGTGTTCGCCCACCCGACGCCCGCCGCCGTGGCCCACCTGCTCGCGGGCGCCCTGCTGGGCCCCGCGCCGGCGCCGGCGCCCGTGCCCGCTGCGGTGTCCGGCGCCGCGCGGCCGGACGGCGACCCCGTCGCCGTCGTCTCCATGGCCTGCCGCCTGCCCGGGGACGTCTCCTCGCCCGAGGACCTGTGGCGGCTGCTGACCGACGGCGCCGACGCCACCTCGGACTTCCCCACCGACCGGGGATGGGACCTGGCGGGCCTGTACGACCCGGATCCGGACCGGCTCGGCACGGCCACCGCCAGGCGCGGCGGCTTCCTGCACCGGGCCGCCGAGTTCGACGCCGAGCTGTTCGGGATGTCCCCGCGCGAGGCGCTGGCCACCGACCCGCAGCAGCGGCTCCTGCTGGAGACCTCCTGGGAGGTGCTGGAACGGGCGGGCATCGCCCCGGGCGGCCTGCGGGGCAGCGACACCGGCGTCTTCGTCGGCCTGATGCACGGCGACTACGCGGCCCGGCTGCTCCACGTGGACCGGCACGAGCTCGAGGGCCACCTCGCGCTCGGTTCGGCGGGCAGCGTCGCCTCCGGGCGGATCGCCTACACCCTCGGTCTGCGCGGTCCCGCGGTCACCGTGGACACCGCCTGCTCGTCGTCGCTGGTGGCGCTGCACTGGGCGGCGAGGGCCCTGCGGGCGGGCGAGTGCTCGCTGGCCGTGGCGGGCGGGGTGACCGTGATGGCCACCCCCGCGCCGTTCGTCGCCTTCAGCAGACTGCGCGGCCTGGCCCCGGACGGCCGCTGCAAGCCGTTCTCGGCAGCGGCCGACGGCACCGCCTGGGCGGAGGGCGTCGGCCTGGTCCTGCTGGAGCGGCTCTCCGACGCGCGCCGCAACGGCCACCCGGTGCTCGCCGTGCTGCGCGGCTCCGCGGTGAACTCCGACGGGGCCTCCAACGGCCTCACCGCGCCCAGCGGCCCCGCCCAGCAGCGCGTGATCCGCCAGGCCCTGGCCGACGCGGGGCTGTCCCCGGCCGACGTCGACGCCGTGGAGGGCCACGGCACCGGGACCCCGCTGGGCGACCCCATCGAGGCGCAGGCGCTGCTGGACACCTACGGCCGCGACCGCCCGCGGGACGGGCGGCCGCTGTGGCTGGGCTCGGTGAAGTCCAACATCGGGCACACCCAGGCCGCGGCGGGCGTCGCCGGGGTCATCAAGACGATCCTGGCCATGCGCCACGGGCGGCTCCCGCGGACGCTGCACGCGGACACCCCCTCCCCGCAGGTCGCCTGGTCCTCGGGCGGGGTCCGCCTGCTGACGGAGGACCGCGACTGGCCCGCGTCGCCGGGCCGCCCGCGCCGGGCGGGCGTCTCCGCGTTCGGCATCGGCGGCACCAACGCCCACGTCGTCCTGGAGGAGCCGCCGACCGCCCCCGCCGGGGAACCGGCCGCCCGGACCGGCGGCGGCCCCGCCCCTGCCGTCCCGCCGTGGCTGCTGTCGGGCGCGGGCCCGGCGGCGCTGGCGGAGCAGGCCGGGCGACTGGCCGCCCTGCTCCGGGAGCTGCCCCGGACGCGCTCCCTGGACGTGGCCTTCTCCCTCGCCACGACCCGCACCGCGCTGGCGCACCGCGCGGCCGTGCCCGCCGGAGACCGCGAGCGGCTGCTCGCCGCGCTGGACGCGCTGGCCGACGGCCGCCGCCGGGGCACCGCCGCCCGGGGCGGCCGTCTCGCGCTGCTGTTCACCGGTCAGGGCGCCCAGCGCGAGGGCATGGGCGGGGAACTGCGCGCGCGGTTCCCCGTGTTCGCCGCCGCGTTCGACGAGGCGCGCCGGGAGCTGGAGGGCCATCTGGGCGTGGAGCTCGGCCGGGTCCCGGTGGACCGCACCGACCGCGCCCAGGCGGAGCTGTTCGCGTTCGAGGTGGCGCTGTTCCACCTGCTCCGGGAGTGGGGTGTGCGGCCGGACGTCCTGGCCGGGCACTCGGTCGGCGAGGTGGCGGCGGCGCACGCCGCGGGGGTGCTCTCGCTGCCGGACGCGGCGCGTCTGGTGGCGGCGCGCGGGCGGCTGATGCGGCACCTGCCCGGACGCGGGGCGATGTGCGCCCTGGAGGCGACGGAGGAGGAGGCGGTGGCGGAGCTCGCCGCCGCGGGCGGGCCGGTCGTCGCCGCGGTCAACGGGCCCCGGTCCGTGGTGGTCTCCGGCGCGGAGGACGCCGTGCTGGCCGTCGCCCGGCGCTTCGCCGAGCGCGGGCGGCGCACCTCGCGCCTGCGGGTGGGCCACGCGTTCCACTCGCCGCTGATGGACCCGGTGCTCGACGAGCTCGGCCGCGTCGCCGGGTCGCTGACCTACCACGCGCCGCGCGTCGCCGTCGTGTCCGCGGTGACGGGACGCCGCGCGACGGCGGAGGAGCTGTGCTCGCCCGACCACTGGGTGCGGCACGCCCGCGACACCGTGCGGTTCGCGGACGCGGTGCGGTGGCTGGCGCGGGAGGAGGACGTCACGGTCTTCGCGGAGGTCGGGCCGGACGCGGCGCTCACCGCGGCGGCCGCGGACTGCCTGGACGACGGCGCGGCCGAGGGCGGCCGCCGGTCCCGGCGGCCGGTGTTCGCCGCCGCCGCGCGCACCGGCCGGCCGGAGGCCGAGGGCGTGCTCGACCTGCTCGGCAGGCTGCACGACCAGGGGATCGCCGTGGACTGGCCGCTGGTCTTCGACGGCACCGGAGCCGCCCGGGCGGTGCCGCTGCCCGTGTACCCGTTCCAGCGCCGCAGGTACTGGCTGGACGCCCCCGGGCCCTCCGCCGGGCCCTCCCCCGGGCCCTCCGCCGAGGGCCATCCGCTCCTGGACCGCGCGACCACCCTCCCCGGCACCGACCGGCTGCTGTGCACCGGCCGGCTGTCCGGCGCGGCGCAGCCCTGGCTGCGCGACCACGTGGTCGCCGGGACGGCGCTGGTGCCCGCCGCGGCGATGGTGGAGATGGTGATCCGCGCGGGCGACGAGTGCGGCCTCGGCCTGCTGGAGGACCTCGCGGTCGTGGCGCCCCTGCGGCTGCCCCCGGACGGCGGCGGGACGCAGGTGCAGGTGGTCCTCGGCGAACGCGACGCGGCGGGCCAGCGCACGGCCGAGGTGTTCTCCCGGCCGGAGGACTCCGGCGCGCTCGGCGCCTGGACCCGGCACGCCACCGGAACCCTCGCCCCCGCCGCCGCCCCACCCGCCGGGGCGGCGGGGGAGTGGCCGCCCAGGGGCGCCGTACCGGTGGACCTGCGAGGGGCGTACGAGCGGCTCGCCCGCGACGGCCACGCCTACGGCCCCGCCTTCCGCGGCGTCACCGCGGCGTGGCGGCGCGGCGACGAGCGAGCCGGCGGCACGGAGGTGTTCGCCGAGGTGCGGCTGCCGGAAGCGGTGGCCGCCGAGGCCGGGCGGTTCGGCGTCCACCCCGCGCTGCTGGACGCCGCGCTGCACGCGGGCCTGCTCGCCGACGGCGGGCACGGGACCCCGGCGCAACTGCCGTTCGCCTGGAGCGACGTCGCCCTGCACGCGGCGGGCGCCGCGGCGGTACGGGTCCGCGTCCGCTCCACCGGCGAGGACACCGTCACGGTGGAGCTCTTCGACCGCGCGGGCGGGCCGGTGGCGAGCGTGGGGTCGCTGACCACCCGTCCGGTCCGGGACCAGGGCCCGCCTCCGCCGCACCGGCTCACCTGGGCCGGCGTCCCCGCCGCGGCCGCGCCCCCGTCCGCCACCCGCGCCTGGCGGGTCACCGGCCCGGACGACCTCGGCCTCGGCGGGCTGCTCCCCGCCGAACCGGCCGCCGCCCCCCAGGTGGTCCTCGCGCCCCTCGCCGGCCCGGCGGGCCACGCCGACCCGCCGGCGCGGGCCCACGCCATGACCGCCCGGGCCCTGGAGCTGCTCCACGCCCACCTGGACGACCCCGCCGCCCCCGCCGCCCGGCTGGCGGTGGTCACCGTGAACGCCACCGCGCCCGACCCCGACCCGGCCGCCGCGGCGGTGTGGGGGCTGGTCCGCGTCGCGCAGGCGGAGCACCCGGACCGGATCGTCCTGGTGGACCTCGACGGCCGCCCCGAGTCCCCGGCGCTGCTGCCCGCGGCGCTCGCGGTCGGCGAACCGCAGCTCGCGGTCCGGGAGGGCGCGATCCGCGCACCCCGGCTCGTGGCCGCCGAAGAGCCCGCCGGTCCGGCCCGGCCCTTCCCGGCCGACGGCACCGTGCTGATCACCGGCGGCACCGGCTCCCTCGGCGGGCTCCTCGCCCGGCACCTGGTCACCCGGCACGGGGTGCGGCACCTGGTGCTGGCCGGACGGCGGGGCCCGGCCGCGCCCGGCGCGCGGGCGCTGCGCGCCGAACTGGACCGGGCGGGCGCCCGGGTGGACCTCGTGGCGTGCGACGTCACCGACCGCGCCGCGCTGAAGGCCCTGGTCGACGGCTGCGGCCCCAGGCTGTCCGCCGTCGTCCACGCCGCGGGGGTGCTGGACGACGGCGTACTCGGGGCCCAGACCCCGCGCCGCCTCGCGGCCGTGCTGCGGCCGAAGGCCGACGCCGCCTGGCACCTCCACGAGCTGACGGCGGACGCGGGCCTCACCCACTTCGTGCTGTTCTCCTCGGCGGCCGGGCTGCTGGGCAACCCCGGCCAGGCCGGGTACGCGGCGGCCAACTCCTTCCTCGACGCCCTGGCCGCCCACCGCCGATCGCTCGGGCTGCCCGCGCTGTCCCTCGCCTGGGGCCCGTGGGCGGACGAGACCGGGATGGCCGCGCGGACCGGCGGCGCCGCGGCCGGCGGCACGGTGCTGCGCGCCGTCACCCCGGAGGAGGGGCTGGCCATGTTCGACGCAGCCCTGGCCATGGACGAGCCGGTGCTGGCCCCGATCGTGCCTGCGCCGTCCCGGCCGAGCCACCCGGCGCCGCCGCCGCTGCGGGGGACGCCCGCGGGCCCGGCCCGCCCGGCGGCCGACGAGTCGCCGCAGGGGCCCGAGGACGCCGGTTCGTGGCGGGAGCGGCTGGCCGCCCTGCCCGCCGCCGACCGCGAGGCCACCCTGCTCGACTGGGTGCGCGGCGAGATCGCCCTCGTCCTGGGCCACCAGGACGGCACCGACGTGCCCCCCGACGGCGACTTCACCGACCTGGGCTTCGACTCGCTGACCGGGGTGCTGCTGCGCAACCGGCTGAGCCTGCTCACCGGACTGCGGCTGCCCGCCACCGTCGCCTTCGACCACCCCAGCGCCGAGGAGATCGCCGACCTCCTGCGCGACGAACTGCTCACCGCGCCGCCGGAGCACCAGCCGGCGGCGCCCGGGGCGGCCACCCGCGGGCCGCAGACCCTCGCCTCCCTGTACCGCCGGATCTGCGAGCGCGGTGAGATCGTCGCCGCGACCCACCTGCTGGCGACCGCCTCCTACGCGCTGCCTTCGTTCACCGCCGCCGACGGCGCCCGCCACGCCCTGCCGCCCCGACGGCTCACCGCCCCCGCCGCCCCCGGCGGGCCGTCCGCCCGCCCCGCGGTGGTCTGCTTCGACGTCTTCGACCCGGTGATCGGGCCGTCGCTCTACACCCGGCTCGCCCAGTGCCTCACCGGCGACCTGGACGTCTTCGAGGTCTCCCACCCCGGCATGGACAGCGGCGAGGCCGTGCCCGTCGACTGGGCGGCGCTCGTCGCGGCGCACACCGCGACGCTGCGCACCCACTTCCCGGACCGCCCCGTGGTGCTCCTCGGCTACTCGGTGGCGGGCAGCGTCGCCCACGCCGTCGCGGACGCGCTCGCCACCGCCGGGCACCCCCCGGCCGGCCTGGTGCTCCTCGACTGCTACCGCGTCACCCCGGACAACCAGGCCGCCGACTGGCTCCTCGCCATGCCCGCCGACGGCGCGCTGGAGATGGGCGAGCTGTACGACACGGCGGTCGAGGACACCGCGGTCGCCGCGATGGGCGCCTATCTGCGCGTCATCCGGGAATGGCGGCCCCGGCCGTCCCGCGTGCCGACGCTGCTGGTGCGGGCCACCGACCCGCAGCCCGGCATGTTCGCGCCGGACGACGGGTGGCGCGCGTCGTGGATCGCGCCCCACGACACCGCCGACGTGCCAGGACACCACGGCACGATCATCGCCGAGCACGCCGCCACCACCGCCGAGGCGGTCCTGGCGTGGACGGATCGGCGGGCCCGGGTGCCCTGACCGGCCCGAGCCGGCCGGTCACACCGCCGGGGGCCGCCAGGCCAGGCCGTCGGCGGACACCCGCAGCCCTCCCGGGCCGTCCCCGGCCGGCGGACCGTACCCGGCGTGCTCCGCCAGGGCCGCGCCCTCCTGGAAGACGGCGCGGACCGTGTCCGAGTCGAACAGCGGATTGCGCAGGTCACCGGCGCCGGGCAGGCGGCGCACCGCCGCGTCCACGTCCCGGGACGCGGCGGTGAGCCGCTCCCCGAAACCGGTGCCGAAGCCGTCGCCCGAGGCGAGGCCGCCGACGAGCTCGACGAACGCCTCCCGTTCCCCTGACCCCGCGGCGGTGACCTTCTTGGCCTTCCAGAAGTACGACCGCTCGTCCTGGTGCATGTCGTAGAAGGCGGCGAGGAACTCGTAGAACAGGCGGTACTCCCGCCGGTAGCGGGCCTGGAACTCGCCGAAGCCGCGCTCCTCCGGCACCGCCCCGGCGAGGTCGGCGTTGACCGCCCGGGCCGCCAGCAGCGCGCCGTAGGTGGCGAGGTGGACACCGGAGGACAGCACGGGGTCCACGAAGCACGCCGCGTCGCCGACGACCGCCATGCCGGGCCGCCACAGACTCCGCTTCGTGTAGGAGTAGTCCTTGCGGACCCGCAGCCGCTCGTACATCGGCTCGGTGGCCCTCGGCACCCCGGCGAGCAGGTCCCGTATCAGCGGGGACGAGTCGATCAGGCGCCGCCACGTGCCGTAGGCGTCCCGCCGGACGGCGCCCACCTGCTCGGGGCCGACGACCGCGCCCACACTGGTCAGGTCGGGCCGCAGCGGGATGTACCACAGCCAGCCGTCCTCCACCGCGACGCACAGGATGTTGCCCGCGTCCGGCTCCGGCATCCGGCCGCCGCCGGCGAAGTAGCCGAAGACCGCGAGGTTGCGGAAGAAGTCGGAGTGCACGCGCCCGCCTCCCACATGGGCGTGGAGGCGGCTGGTGCCGCCGGACGCGTCGATGACATGGCGGGCCCGGGCCTCCCGGGCGCGTCCGGCCCGGTCGGTGTACGCCACGCCCTCCACCCGCCCGTCGCCCCCGCCCCCCAGGACACCGGTGGCGGTGCAGCCCTCGCGGACCTCCACGCCCGCCCGGCGGGCCCCGGACAGCAGGATGGCGTCGAACACGGACCGCTCCACCTGGTAGGCGAACGACGTGGGGTCCTCCAGCCGGGGAGAGAGGCCGAAGGTGAACCGCCACGGATCCGGGTTGCCGCCCCAGCGGAAGGTGCCGCCGCGCTTGCGCGTGAAGCCCGCGCGCTCCACTTCGTCCGCGACCCCCAGCAGGCGGCACACGCCGTGGACCGTGGACGGCAGCAGCGACTCGCCGATCCGGTACCGGGGGAACTCCTCCTTCTCCAGGAGCAGCACCCGGTGACCCCGCATCGCCACCGCTGTCGCGGCCGTCGCCCCCGCCGGCCCTCCGCCCACCACCACGGCGTCGTACATCCGAACCCCCACTCGTCGCCCGTGCCCAGGCCAGGACAATACCCAGCCCTCGTGCGGGAGTTGGCGTCCCACCCGCGGCCACCGCGGCACGGACCCGGACGACCCGGGCCGGCCCCCGGCCCCGACGCGCGTCGGCGCGCCCGCCCCGCCGCCGGGACGCCTCAAGGGGCGCGGAGGACCGCCACGCCGAACGGGATCTCGGTGTAGCGGCCCGCGCTGTCGAAGCAGAACACGTCCACCCACACGTGCCCGGGTTCCTGGTAGGAGTTCCACCACTGGTCCATGCAGTACCCGGGCCTGGTGCCGAGGGTGACGACCTGCACGGACCCGAAGCGCTTGCCGACGCCGCGGAAGTCGACCCGGTACCAGCCGCCGCCCTCCCGCACCCTGCTGATCGTGATCGCCCCGCCCGAGGTGCTGTAGGAGCGGGCGTGGTCGATGGCCGCGGCCGCCGTGGTCTGGGCGTAGGCGCCGGGCAGCCCCGCGTCGTTCGGCAGCGGGGCGTGGCGCACATAGGTGAGCAGCCAGCGGGTGTCCCTGGGCCGGGGGAGGGCGTCCGTGGTGACGGCGTGGCACAGCACCCGGATCCGCAGGCGCGCCCCGTCCCCGGAGACCCCCGCGTTCTGGCAGCGGGCCGGATCGCGGCCGTACGGGGTGAGCTGGGCGTAGCCGTCGTCGCGGAACACGGCGCCGTCGAGGGTGAGCAGGTACGCTCCGACGCCGGTGCGGCGCACCCGGACGGCGCCGCCGGCGGTGTTGACGGTGCCCGGGTTGCGCAGCGGCTCGGCGTCGGCGTCCCCCGAGCCGGTCGTGTAGCGGACGGTGGCCATCGGGCCGCCGTCCCCGCCCGCCTCGCCGAAGAACAGGTGGAACCGCATGTTCTTGGCGGTCCCCGACGGGGCGTGGCAGCCGACCCGCACCACTTCGTCCCGGCCCGCGCGCCGGAAGTCGTGGACCAGGCAGGTGTCGGCGGTGTACGGGCTGTAGAAGACGGTGACGTGGGGGACGCCCCGGTCGGAGCCGACCCCGGGCAGCACGACCCGGTACACGCCCGTGGCCTCGCGGACCACCGTGACCCGCCGGGCGGCCAGCTCCGGGTCGGCGGAGCGCTTCCAGGTGCCCCACTCCATGTCGGGGGGCCCGGCGGGGGTCTCCTGGCCGATCGGGGCCTCCGCGGCGTCCTGGGTGACGGCGTAGCCCCACTTCGGCTCGGCGGGCGGCGTTCCGGGACCGCCGGAGCCCGCGCCGCCTCCGCCTCCGCCCGGGCCGGTCCCGCCGGGGCCCGCCCCACCCTGGCCCGTACCACCCTGGCCCGCCCCGCCGGGGCCGGTGCCGCCCGCCCCCGCGCCGCCCGTCGCGGCCCCGCCCGACGGCGAACCGCCGGCGCCGCTCGCGCTCCCGCCCGGTGCCGTGCCCCCGCCGACCGTGCCCTCCGTGG
The DNA here is from genome assembly GCF_054782095.1 of Streptomyces capparidis. NCBI lineage: Bacteria > Bacillati > Actinomycetota > Actinomycetes > Kitasatosporales > Streptomycetaceae > Streptomyces > Streptomyces capparidis. The sequence continues at coordinate 56,304 of NZ_BAAGTD010000009.1, forward strand.
GCGTGCCGCCCGTGGCCGTCCCACCACCCGCCCCGTCCGTGCCGCCGGACGGGCCGGGTGGCGGGGCGGTGCCGGTGCCGGGCTCCGTGGGACCGGGGGACCCGGTCGGGCCGGACGTGTCCCCCGGTGCCTCCCCTGGCGGGTTCGGCCGGGGCGCGGGTGTGCTCGGCGCCGCCGCCGCGCGCTCCGGGCGGCGCGGCGCCGCGTCCCCGCCGAGGGCCCCGGCACCGAGCACGGCCAGTGCCACCGCGCCCGCGGCGACCCGCCGTACGGCGGGCTGGGCGGCCAGGTCCAGCACCGTGGGAAGGTTCGGCAGCCGGTGCGCGGTGCGCAGCGCCTCGTGGAGCACCCTGGCCGGAAGCCCCCGGGGCAGGGCCGCCGACGCCTCCGCCGGAAGCTGCCGCACGCCGCCCGTCCCCGCGCCCCTGCCCTCGGAGCCGCCCGCCGCCCGGAGCCACCTCTCCTTGTCCCGGTCGGCGTACCAGGCGAGGGTCAGCAGCGGCGGGGTGAGCGCCCACTCGGCGCGGGTGCTCAGATGCAGGGTGTACCTCCGCCTCGCCGGGCCCGGGTCGGGGAGCGTCCCGTGCGGGACGATGTCGCGCAGCTCCCGCCGGAGCTCGTCCGCCTCCCGGAACGCCGCGGCGGCCGCCGCGTGCTCCTTCAGCGCCCGGTGGCGCACCCCCAGGTTGTACAGCGAGACCACCAGGGCGGGCCCGTGCGCCCTGGCGTTCGCCCCGGCCAGCTCCCGGTGGTCCCGCACGGCCTCGGCCAGCGCGGCCCCGGCGGCGTCGCCCCCGGGACCCGGCTCGGCCCGCCGGGACGCGCAGGCCAGCAGGACCCCGAGGTTCCCCGTGGACTCGGCCAGGGCCGGCCGGTGCGCCCGCGGGTCGTCCGCCGCCATCCGCCCGCGCAGCCGGACCGCCTCCTCCGCGGCGGCCAGCGCCTCCGCCGCCCGGCGGGGCGCCTGCCGCCCCCGGGACACCGTCATCAGCAGGGCGGCCAGGTTGTGCAGCGACATCGCCAGATCGCCTTGGTGGGCGGCCGGGTCGCCGCGGGCCTGCCGCCTGCGCACGGCGACGGCCTCCTCGGTGGCGGCCAGCGCCTCCTCCCACCGGTTCAGCCACCACAGGTGGTGGCCGAGGTTGTGCAGGGCCGCGGCGAGCCGGGGCTCGTGCGCGGCGTCGGCCCGGGCCAGTTGCCGCAGCACGGCCACGGCCCGCTCCGCGGCGGACCCGGCCTCCTCCCACCGCCCCAGGTGCGCCAGCCGGTGGCCGAGGTTGTCCAGGGCCCGGGCCAGCTCCGGCCCGTGGGCGGCGGGGTCGGCCGCGGCCAACCGCTCCCGCAGGGCCAGCGCCTCCTCGGCCGGTCCCAGGGCGTCGGCGTGCAGCCCCGCGTCGGACAGCCGCTTGCTCAGCCGGGAGTGCAACTCGGCGTGCGCGCGGGGATCGCCGGTGGCCGCGAGGCGGTGCGGCAGGAGGCGGCGGGCCAGGCAGGCGGCGGCGGTGAGCAGGTCGGCGTCCACGGCCTCGAGGACCGCGGGGTCCAGGGCCTCGAGTTCGGCCAGGGCGGTGAGCGCGGCACCACCGGCCAGGACGGCCAGCCCGGGGTGCGCGGTGAGCAGGGGAGCGAGCCCACGGGACGCCACATGCGGCCAGCGTTCCGCGGCGGCGGCCAGGGCGGTGAGCGCGGGCCGGGCGAGCGCCGGGACGGGCTCCGCAGGACCGCCGGGGCGCGCGAGCAGGCGGGCCGGGGCACTGGTGGCCCAGGACTCGGGGGTGAAGGCGCCGACGTCGTGGCCGGGCGTCGTCAGGGCCAGGAAATCCTCGGCCAGCCGGTCCGGTTCCAGCGGCCGCAGCACCCCGCCGCGGTCGGGGGCGGCCGGCGGGTACACCAGCGAGTGGTCGGTGAGCGCCCGCTGCTCGTGCCCCGGCGGGCACGCCTCGATCCGGGCCAGCGCGGCCCGCCCGGTGTCGTACGGCACCTCACCCGTCAGTGAAGCGGTGAACACGGCGCGGCCCAGCTCCGCGGCGGTGGACGCCACCCGGCCGCCGGCGTGCAGGGCCTCCCACTGGCTCAGCTCCCGGTCCAGCAGGAAGGCGGAGACGGCCTCGGGGCGGGTGGGGGCCGGCCGTGCCCCGGGGGCGCCGGCGCCCGGCCCGGAGTGGTGCAGCACCGCGGCGAGCGCGGCCATGTGCACGGCCAGGACCTGCCGGAACCCGGGCTCGGTGGCCAGGTCCCGGGGCGGCGCCGCGCCGAGCGCCCCGGGCACCCCCAGGGTCTCGGCGAACGCGTCCCGCGCCGCACGGAACAGCTCCTCGGGGCGGGGCGCGCCGCCGGAGCCGTCGGCGAGCGGCGCCAGGCGCAGCGCCCGGTGCTCGAGGCAGGCCTTGTCGAGCTCGGCGGCGAGGGACCGCCACCACGCGCCCGCCGAGCGCGCGACCAGCAGCACCCGGGCCCGGCCGGGCTGCTCCACGGCGTCGCCGAGCATCGCGAGCAGACCGCCGCGGGGCCACCGCTCGGCGTAGTCGGCGACCACCAGCACCGGTGTGCCGCCGCGTTCCGTCCCGCCGCCGGACACCGGGCCGGCGGAGCGGACCGGGCCGCCGCCGTGGTCCGCTCGCAGCACCCGCCACCCGAGCGCCCGGCACTCCCGTGCGAACTCGATGGCCAGCCTGGTCTTGCCCTGCCCGCCGGGCCCGTGGAGCAGCAGGACCGAGGCGTTCGGGCCGGAACGCGCCCACGCGGCGAGCTCCCGGCGCTGGTCCGTCCGGCCCACGAAGGCGACCCGCTCGTGCTCGGCCCGCAGCAGTTGCGCGGGCCGCGCCCGCCACCACTGGGCCCCCGGCTCCGCCGGCCCGGCCGGGAAGGCGTCCATCCGGTACAGGGGCACCCCGGTGCCGAACTGGACACTGCCCACGTCCCCCTGGATCACCGGTCCGTGCACCACCGAGTCGGCCAGCCAGTTCACCCGCGGCCGCAGGCGGTACTCCGGCTCCGTCCCGGACGGCTTCCGGCCCCACCGCCTCCACCGTCCGCTCCCACGGGCCGGCGCACCACCGCCGCCGCCCTCCCGGCCACCGCCGCCCAGTCCCCACCCCGTCATCCCTCCATCGTCGCCCCGACCTCCCGGGGGAAGGAATGAATCCGGCAGAACTGCCCGTGCCGCAACGTTCCGCCCGTGTCCCCGCACATCGGGGTGGCATGTGCGGCATGCCGTGTCGGCGGTCCGGGCCCCGGAGCGTCCCGGGCGAGGCGGCAGGCGCACCCGATGTCGGCGGCACCGATGAGTTCCGGCAGGATCGGCAGTCAGAGGTCATGGTTGGTGCGCGGCAGCCGCGAGGGCGGTGGAAGCGAGCGCCGACCGAACCCGCCGACAACCGGACACCAGACCCCGAGGAACCTCAGATGCGCACTCTGATCAGCACCGCCTTCGTCTCGCTCGACGGAGTCGTCGAGGCCCCGGGCGGCGAGCCCGGCTACCGCAACTCCGGCTGGACGTTCAAGGACGTGGAGTTCCTCCCCGAGGCGTTCGAGATCAAGGACCGGGAGCAGAAGGAAGCCACCGCGATGCTGCTGGGCCGGGTCAGCTACCAGGCGTTCAGCCAGGTGTGGCCGGACATGGAGGAGTTCGCGGACTACAAGGTGATGCCGAAGTACGTCGTCTCCACCACCCTCACCGAGGGCGACCTGGTGTCCGACTGGGGCGAGACCGCGATCCTGCGCTCCCTGGACGACGTCGCCGCCCTGAAGGAGACCGAGGGCGGCCCGATCATCGTCCACGGCAGTGCCGCGCTGAACCACAGCCTGTCGGACGCCGGGCTGATCGACCGCTACCACCTGCTGGTCTTCCCGCTGCTGCTCGGCGCGGGCAAGCGCCTGTTCAGCGCCACGGACAAGGACACGCAGCGGCTGAGGCTCGTCGAGCACGAGGCCTACGCCAACGGCCTCCAGAAGAACGTCTTCGACGTCCTCCGCTGACCCCGCTCCCGCCCGCCGTCGCCGCCGGCGGGAGCGGTCCTGATGACCCCGCCCTCGGCGACGGCCGCCGTCCGGCGAACGGCGGCCGTCGCCGGCGTCCGGGTGGGAGGGCACGCCGGGCCGGTGCGGACCACGGGTGCGAACTACAGGGACGCCCCGACGAGCAGGGCCAGGTCGACGAGGCGGTTGGAGTAGCCCCACTCGTTGTCGTACCAACCGACGACCTTGACCTGCGGACCCGACACCCGGGTGAGCGCGGCGTCGAGGACGCAGGAGGCCGGGTCTCCCACGATGTCGGTGCTGACCAGCGGCGCGTCCACATAGGAGAGCAGGCCCTTGTACGGCCCCGAGGCCGCCGCCGCGTACGCCTCCTTCACCTCGTCCACGGTGGTGCCCCGGCGGGTGATGACCGTGAGATCGGTGACCGACCCGGTCGGGACGGGAACCCGCAGGGCGTAGGCGTCCAGCCTGCCGGCGAGGTCCGGCAGGACGAGGCCGATGGCCTTGGCGGCGCCACTGGAGGTGGGCACGATGTTCAGGGCCGCCGCCCTGGCCCGGCGCAGGTCCTTGTGCGGGGCGTCCTGGAGGTTCTGGTCCTGCGTGTAGGCGTGCACCGTGGTCATCATGCCGCTGTCGATGCCGACGGCCTCGTGCAGCACCTTGACCAGGAGGGCGAGGCAGTTGGTGGTGCACGAGGCGTTGGAGATGACGGTGTGGCGCTCCGGGTCGTAGGCGTCGTCGTTGACGCCGAGCACGACCGTGATGTCCTCCCCGCTGGCCGGGGCGGCGATGATGACCTTCTTCGCCCCGCCCGCGACGTGCGCGCGCGCCTTCGCGGCGTCGGTGAAGACGCCGGTGGACTCGATCACGATGTCCACCCCGAGGTCGCCCCAGGGCAGGGCGCCGGGATCGCGCTCGGCGAGGACCTTGACCTCCCGGCCCCCCACGCGTATCGCCCCCGGCTCGGCGGCGATCTCCTCGGGGAAGCGCCCCAGGATCGAGTCGTGGGCGAGCAGATGGGCCATCGTGGGCACGTCACCCAGGTCGTTGACGGCGACGATCTCGAGCTCCGAACCCCGCTCGGCCGCCGCGCGGAAGACGTTGCGGCCGATGCGCCCGAAGCCGTTGACACCGATTCTCACGGTCATGGGTGTGTTCCTCACCTAGCGCTGTTGAGGTCTTGACGCGCCGCTGCACGGCGTACGGTCAAACACGCGCCCGGCCGGGGCGCGAGAAGAAGATCTATCAGCAGCTTATATAAGTATTGGATATATCTCTACCGTGACATCTACGCAGCGCGCCAACCCCGGCGCCGACCTGGACGTCGGTGACCTGACCAGGGCGATCGAGCACTTCAACCGCTACTACATCCGGCTTCCCACGGTGCAGAAGCTGTCGTTCACCACGCTGTCCGTGCTGGACACCCTGGCCAACAGCGGCCCGAAACGGCTGACCGACCTGGTCAGGACCGAGCAGATCAGCCAGTCGGGGCTCACCCAGTTGGTCACCCGCCTGGAGCGGGACGGCCTCGTGGAGCGCCGCCCCGACCCGGCGGACGGGCGCGCCGTCCTCATCCACATCACCGACAGCGGCCGGAGGATCGGCCAGGCCCGGCACGAGGACCGGGCCCGTCACCTGCTCCCGCTGATCGCCCGGTTGACGCCCGCCGAACGACAGGCGATCGCCGCGGCTCTCCCCGCCCTGTCCCGCCTCGCGGATCTCGGAGCCCAGGCGGAAGGCTAGGGCCTGTCCCCGTCCGAACGTCGGGACCCGGCCCGCGGCCACGGGTTCACCCCCGCCGCATCCTCCGCAACGCCGTGCGGGCCGGGAGCGCGGTCGCCGCCGTGCCCAGGAGCAGGCAGGCGGCCACCGTGCCCGTGAGCGCGCGCCAGTCCACGGTCGGCTCCACCGGCAGGCCCAGCTCCTGGCGCAGCCCGTGGACCGTGCCGAGCAGGGCGGGGACGGCCGCCGCCACGCCCAGGACCGCGCCCAGGGTGACCACGCAGAGCGTCTCGGCCGTGAGGGCGAGCAGCACCTGCCGGTTCGTCGCGCCGGACAGGCGCAGGACACGCAGGTCGCGCGCCCGGTCCGCGGTGGCCGTCAGCAGGGTGGACGCGACCGCGATCGCCGTGTAGCCCGCCGAAAGGGCGACGAGCAGCAGGGTGAAGATCCGCACCAGCCGGTCCTCCTCCGCGTCGGCGGAGGCCGCGTACTCCTCCACCGAGACCTCCTGTGCGCCCTGCGCGGTGTCGGGGCGCGCGGCGCCGGGGCCGGTGCGGTAGGCGACGTCGGCCAGCGCGGACGGGTCGTGGGCGCGCACCAGCTCGCGGGGGAGCACCACCTGGTACGGCACGGAGTCGGGCAGCACGGCCGCGACGCGCAGCGCCCGCGTCCGTCCGTCGTCGAACGTCAGCGTGGCGACGCGGCCCTCCCGCCAGCCGTGCGCGGCGGCCACCGCGGCCGTGACGGCCACCGAGGCACCGCGCGGCGCCGGTGCCGCGTACACCTGCTCGAAGTCGGCCGTCACCCCGGCGGCGGTCAGCGCCGGCCCGCCTTCTGCGCCGTAGACGGTCGTCGACAGCAGCGCCGCGCCCTCGACGGAGGCGGCCGCGGCGTCCGAGAGCCCCGGCGTTCCCCGGGGGACGAGCGCCGCCTCGGCCCGGACGGCGGCGGCCTGCCGGGCGGTGTCGGCGCTCTGGGTCGTCGCCACCGCGCTGGTGATCAGCACGGCGAACGCGACGGTCGCCAGCACGGGGGCGACGGTGGCGGAGGTGCGGCGCACGGCGGTGAGCGCGTTCTCGCGCACCAGCACGGCCGTGGCGCCGGGACGGTGGGCGAGCGGCCGGGTCAGCGCCCCGATCACGGGACGGACCAGCGCGGGCGCCAGGAGGGCGAAACCGGCCGTCAGGCCCATGGCCGCGCCGAGGGCGAGCAGCACCATGGCGTCGGCGCCCGCGAAGGCCGTGGCCACGGAGCAGGCCGCGCCCACGCCCGTCGCGGTCAGCCCGGCGGCCCGCCGACGCCGCGTCAGCGGCCGGCTGTCCACCTCGGCCTCCCGCATCGCCTCCAGCGGCTTCACCGCGGCCGCCCGCCGGGACGCCCCCCACGCCCCGGCCAGCGCCACCGCGACGCCCAGGACGAGGGCCGCCGCGGGCACCCACCACCGGAAGGTCACCTGGAAGCCCGCCGGCTGGAATCCCGCGTCGACGAGCAGTCCGGCCATCGCCGGCGCCAGGGCCGCACCGAGCAGCGCCCCGGCCGCCGCGCCGCCGGTGCCCACCACCAGGGCCTCGCCGAGGACCAGCCGCCGGACCTGCCGCGGTGTGGCGCCGATCGTGCGCAGCAGGCCGAACTCGCGGCGCCGCTGGGCGACGGCGAACGCGAACGCCGAGGCGACGTTGAACACGGTGACGAACGCGGACAGCAGCGCCATGGCGGTCACCACCTGGCCGCCGATCCAGCGGGTCGTCTCGTCCTGCTTCGGCGCCGTCGCGTTCCGGGCGGCGCCGGTCAGCACCGTGCCGCTGTCGCCGGCGGCGCGCCGCGCGGCGGCCGCGACCCGGCGTGCGTCGGCGCCGGGCTCCAGGAGCAGGCCGATGACCCGGACCCCGCCGGCCAGTTCCGCCGCGCGCCGGTCGGTGACGTAGTAGCCGGGGCCGTCCATCGTCCCGGACACCGTGAACCGCCGCGGCCCGCGGGCCGTCAGCACCGTGACCGGTTCGCCCGGCGCGAGCCCCAGGGCCCGGTCCACGACGATGTCGTCCGCCGCGGCCGGCGGGCGGCCCGCCACCAGGTCGTGGGAGGCGAGCGCCGCCGACGACCAGGGATGGCCCTGCCGCTCCCCCTTCCGCTGCTCGGTGCCCGCCGCCTGAGCGTAGAAGGAGCGGTCCGCGACCGCCGCGGCGACCCCGGGCAGCCCGGCCAGCGCCCGCCGCAACTCCTCGGCGCGCTCCGGTGCCCACGGCGGGTTCTCCGCGAAGACCCCGGGGGTCCGCTCGCCCGCCGGGCTCTGCACCAGTACCGGCGCGCCCGCCAGCCGCTCCGGCACCCCGGGGCCGTCCGAGAGCAGGACCAGCACGCTCACGGTCACCACCGCGACGCCCAGCGCCACGGCCGTGAGCGATCCGAGGAACGACGCCCACCGCTCTCGCACGGTGGCCGGGCCCATCACGACCGCACCTCAAGAGCGGCCGTCCGGGCGGCGATCGCCTCGGCTCCGGCCGAGCCCGGCAGCTCGTCCACCAGACGCCCGTCCGCCAGGAGCAGCACGCGGTCGGCGTGCGCCGCGGCCGCCGGGTCGTGGGTCACCATCACGACCGTCTGCCCGCGGGTGTCCACCAGGTGCCGCAGCAGTCGCAGCACCGTCCGGGAGGCCCGGGTGTCCAGGGCGCCGGTCGGTTCGTCGGCGAAGAGGACGGCGGGCCGCGCGATGATCGCCCGCGCGATCGCGACGCGCTGCTGCTGCCCGCCCGACAGTTCGCTCGGCCGGTGCCCGGCGCGGTCCGCGAGCCCGACGGCGCCGAGCGCCGCGGCGACCTCGCCCGCCGCCGGGCGGCGTCCGGCCAGCCGCAGCGGCAGTTCGACGTTCTGCGCCGCGGTCAGGGCCGACACCAGGTTGAACGCCTGGAAGACGAAGCCCACCCGCTCCCGGCGCAGCAGTGTCAGCGCGTTCTCGTCCAGTCGGCTCAGCTCCGTACCGCCGATCAGCACCTCCCCCGAGGAGGGCCGGTCGATGCCGGCGGCGCAGTGCAGCAGCGTGGACTTGCCGGAGCCGGACGGGCCCATGACGGCTGTCATCGTGCCCGCCGCGAAGTCGGCGGTCACGCCGTCGAGAGCGGTGACGGCCCGTTCGCCCGTGCCGTGGCGCCTGGTCAGCGACCGCAGCCGCACGGGGCTCACGGCCGGGCCGTTCTGTGTCGTGGTCATGGCTCAAGGCAACGGCAGAACCACCGGCCGGGGCATTGGCGCCCGGGCGAGACAAGACACTCCACCTGGCACTACCGCGGCCCGGGTGCTGCGCCGCTACGGTCACAGCCGTGACCCGAACCGTTCTGGAGGCCATCGGCCGCAGCCCGCTGGGATACCTCCGCACCGCGTGGCCGTGGCGGGCGGCGGGGTACCTGCTGTCCGGCGGGGTGTTCGCGGCCGCGACCTGCGTGGCCGTCGCCGGGCTGCTCGCCGCGCCCCTCGGCACCGTCACCACCGTGCTGTGCGCGGCCGCCGTCGTCGTCTTCGCCGCCGCGCTCGCGGGACCGTTCGAACGGCGCCGTCTCGCGCTCGTCGACACCGACCGGATCGACGGCGCGCCCGGGACACGGGCCGGCGGGGCGTCCGATCTCCGCGGCGGCCTGCGGACCGGCGGCTACGGCGCCGTCTCCGTCCTGGCGGCCGGCTGGACGGACCTCGCCGTCGTCCTGGTGTCGCTGGGCATCCCCGGCTTCCTGCTGCTCACCCCCCTCCAGCCCACCGCATCCACCTGGCAGAGCGTGGCCGGCCCCGTCGCCGGGGCCCTGCTGCTGCCCGTCTCCGCGTACCCCGTCGGCGTGTGGGCGGGCGCCCGCGGTGCGGTGGCCCGCGCCGTCCTCGTTCCCCGGGACCGCGAACTCCGCGAGGTCATGCGCTCCCGGGCCCGGCTCGTGGACGCCTTCGAGACCGAACGCCGCCGCATCGAGCGCGACCTCCACGACGGCGCCCAGCAGCGCCTCGTCGCGCTCACCGTGAAACTGGGCCTGGCCGGCCTCGACCTGCCCCCCGGCGGCCCCGCGGCGAAGGAGGTCGCCGAGGCGCACGCCCTCGCCAAGGAGGCGCTCACCGAGCTGCGCGAGCTGATCCGCGGCATCCACCCGCAGGTCCTGACCGAACGCGGGCTGCCCGCCGCCGTCCGCGACATCGCCGGGCGCTGCCCGATCCCCACCGACCTGGACCTCGACCTGCCCGGGCGGCTCCCGGCCACCGTCGAGCAGACGGCGTACTTCGTGACGGCCGAGGCCCTCGCCAACGTCGCCAAGCACAGCGGCGCCGACCGCTGCCGCGTCACCGCCCGCCGCCGGGGGAACCACCTGCGGCTGGACATCGAGGACAACGGCTCCGGCGGCGCCGACCCCGCCCGCGGTACGGGCATCACCGGCCTCGCCGACCGGATCGCCGCCGCCGACGGCAGAATGCTCCTGTCCAGCCCGCCCGGCGGGCCCACCCTCCTCAGAGCGGAGATCCCGTGCGACAGTCCCTCCGCATCGTGATCGCGGAGGACGCGGTCCTGCTCCGCGAGGGCCTCGTCCACCTGCTGGAGCGCTTCGGCCACCGGGTCCTCGCCGCCGTGGGCGACGGCCCCTCCCTGCTCGCCGCCGCCCGCGAGCACCGGCCGGACCTGGTGATCGCCGACGTCCGCATGCCGCCCGGCCAGAGGGACGAGGGCCTGCGGGCGGCCCGTCGGCTCAGGGCCGAGCAGCCGGGGCTCGCCGTCCTCGTGCTCAGCCAGTACGTCGAGCAGACCTTCGCCGAGGAACTCCTGGACGACCGACGCGGCGGCACCGGAACGGGATACCTGCTCAAGGAGCGCGTCGGCGACGTCGAGGAGTTCGCCGACGCCGTCAGCCGGGTCGCCGCCGGGGCCACGGTCGTGGACCCCGAGGTCGTGCGCCAGCTCCTCGCCCGGCGGCGGGACCCGCTGGAACGGCTCACCGCGCGCGAGCGCGAGGTCCTCGCCCTCATGGCCGAGGGCCGCTCCAACGCGGCCGTCGCCCGCCGCCTCGTCGTCACCGAGGCCGCCGTAGCCAAGCACATCGCGAGCATCCTCGCGAAGCTCGACCTGCCCCCGGCGGCCCCGGACGACCACCGCCGCGTCCTGGCGGTGCTGGCCTACCTGCGCGCCTGAACCGGCCGCTGCGGTCACCGCCCCGCCCCGCGTGCCGGTGCGCGCTCCAGCGCTGGGGGCGCGGGGCGGAGTCCGGCCGCACCGGTCTCCGCCGGACGCGTCGGGGCGGCGGCTCCCGCGGCTTCGTCCTGCTCCAGGCGTCGCGCCAGCAGCGCTCCCGCGGTCATGGCCGCGGCCGCGGCGAACGCGCAGGCGGCGGCGATGAGCGCGGCACCGGTGAAGCCGACGGCGCCGGACAGCGCGGCGAAGGAGTAGGGGGCGGCGGTGGCGCCGGTGTAGACGCCGATCTGGACGGTGTGCCCGGCGTTCTCCGCCCGGTGGGCGACCAGCCGCAGCGTGGCGGCGAGCAGCAGCCCCGTCCAGCCCCATCCGGCGGAGAAGGCCAGCGCGGCGCCCAGGACGAACGTCGTCGGCGTGCCGATCGCGATGAGCGCGAGCCCGAGCCCTCCGGCGAGCATCATCGCGGTGATCACCGCCGGGTTGCGGCGGGGCGCGCGATCGGTGACCGCGCCCGCGGTGAGCCGGACGGCGATCGCGAGCAGGGCGCTGAGCGACAGCAGGTTCCCGGTGACGGCGGCGGGGAGCCCGGAGTGGGCGCCGAGCTGCACGAAGTACGTGGCCACCGCGTTGTTGCCGGTCGCCGACAGGGCCGCGGCCAGCGCCCACAGCACCAGCACCCGGCGGGTCCCGGGAGCGGCCGGGGCCCGCCCGGCCCGTGCCGGGGACGGGCCGGGCGGCAGCCGGGTCAGCGGGGCGAGCGCCACCGGCACCAGGGCGACCAGGCCGGCGACGGCCATGGCGGTGCGCCATCCGTGGGCTGGCAGCACCAGGGCGACCAGCAGGCCGGGGACCAGGGTGGCCGCGCCCAGCGCCGCGCCCACCGCTCCGGCGGCCAGGGACCGCCGGCGCCCGGGGACGCGCGCGGCGATCAGCCGGCCCGCCGCGGGCTGGACCAGGCCGTTGCCGAGCCCGCCCACCACCAGGGCCGCCGTCATGGTGGCCGGGCCGTCCGCCCGGGAGACGGTGAGCATCACGGCGCAGGCGAGCACCGCCGCCGCCGCGAGCACCCCGGGGATGGGCAGGCGCGCCGCCGCCCGCTTGGCGAGGGGCGAACCCAGCGCGGTGGCGGCGTAGAAGGCGCTGATCATCAGCCCGAGGGCGGTGCGGGACAGGTGCAGGTCCCGTTCGACCGCGGGGGCGAGGGCGCCGAGGGCGAAGCCGGGCATCACCGTGACCGTCGTGGTCAGCGCGGCCGCGACGACGCCCGGCCAGTACCCGGTGCGCGGCTCCGCGGGGCGGCCGCGGGCGATGGTCCAGGTCACCGCTCGTCCCCGGCGGATCAGGCGTCCAGGGGACGCCAGGCGGGCCCGGCGCCGTCCCGGCGGACCCGTCCGAACACCACGTCCGCGAAGTGGATGCCGAAGCCGATGGTGTCCGGCTCCTCCAGTTCGGCGACCAGACGGCGGCGGTGCTCGGCGGCCAGGACGGGGTCGTGGTCCACGGCCGCGGACCACTCCGGGTGGTCGACCTGGATCGGCGAGTGCAGGGCGTCGCCGAAGGCGATCAGCCGCTGCCCGCCGGAGGTGATGACGTACTCGGCGTGCCCGGCCGTGTGGCCCGCGCTGATCCGCATCCGCACACCGGGGAAGACCTCCTGGCCGTCCGTCACCGTGCGGACGCGCGGCGCCAGTCCGGCGACCTCCTCGGCCATGCCGTGTGCCGCCAGCAGGTCGCGCTGGGCCCACTCCGGCTCGGCCACCAGGTAGTCGGCGTGGGCGAAGACGGGCAGGTCGCCGCCCGGGACGGGGTGCCACGCCCAGCCGAGGTGGTCGGGGTGCAGATGGGTGAAGGCCACCGCCTCGACCTCCTCCGGGGCGCGGCCCAGCTCGGCCAGGCCGGCCGGCAGCGCGCCCCCGCGGATCGCGCCGCGCGGGGTGCCCGGGTCGGGCGGCAGCGAGAGCGGCCCGAACCCCGCGTCGATCAGCAGGGCGCGGTCTGCGCTCTCCACCAGCAGGCCGCCCAGGCTCGCCACCAGGCTGCCGGAGTCGTCCAGGTACTCCGGGTGGGCGGCCCACACCTCGTCGGTGGTGTCCGGGAGCCAGCCGCGCGGCGGGAGCTGAACGACCCCGTCCGGCACGAAGGACACTCTCAGGTCGCCCAGTTGCACCGAGCGGATGCCCGCCGCCCGCCGCAACCGCTCGCCCCGGTCGACCGCGAAATCCGTCATGGTCCTCTCCTTCTTCGCTTCCCCGGCATCGGATGCCGCCGCGGCTCTCGGCGACGACAGCGCAACCATAAGCATCAAGTCAGAAACATTCAAGCTCGCAATATGTAGGCTTGATGGGCTTGGTAGGATGAATCCCATGACGACGTCCCCGGAGCCGCGGGCCACCGCCGAGCGAGAGCTGTGCGGTCTGGTGAACGGACTCGCCCAGCAGATCGCCGACCATGTGCGCGAACGCGCCGTCACCCTGGGCCTCACAGCACCCCAGGCCACCGCGCTGCGGGAGCTGACCGGGCCGATGACCATGCGCGACCTCGCCGAACGGATGAGCTGCGAGCCCTCCAACGCCACCTTCGTCATCGACAAGCTGGAGAAGCGGGGTCTGGTCGAACGCCGCCCCCACCCCACCGACCGCCGCGCCAAGCACCTGGTCCTCACCGCGGACGGCACCGCCCTGCGCGAACGGCTCCTCGAACTCCTCACCCGGGACTCACCCCTGGCCGCCCTCACCCCGCAGCAGCAGCGCGCCCTCCAGGACCTGCTGGAACAGGCCGTCACCCGCCCCTGAGCCGCCCGCTCGCATGGGGCGACGCCGACGTGACGGTCGGAAGAGGAGCCCGCCGCGTGCTCCCGCGGAGCGTCCGACGCCGATGAGGAGTGCGACTCGTCCGCCCCTCGACGAGTCGGCCACGAGCCGATCCCGGGGACGGGACGGGTCCCGAGGGGACTGGGCTAGTCCTGGGGACTGTCAGTCCGGGGCAGGCAGACGACCGCGCGTACGCGGCTACCCGTCCGTGTCCTCCTGCCCCGGTGCACCGGTTCGTTCCCATCGAAGGGGAGATGATCGTGGCGAGGATCTCGCGAACGCTCCTACCGCTGGTGGCCCTGCTCGTGGCCCTCCTGGGCCTACCGGGCACCGCCTCGGCGGCCTCGGCGGCACCGATCGCCTACAACACCAAGACCCAGTGGCTGACCGCCGACCCCGACAGCAGCCTGCCGCAATCCTGCGTCCAACGTCGCATCACGCTGGCCTCCGGCCACTACGACTGGGGGATCATAGGGGCCGCCGAGCGCCCGGACCTCTACCTCGGTGCGGGCGGGTACACCTGGAAGGACTGCCTCACCCCGGAGGACGGCTACTACATCCAGCAGTCGTCACTGGACCCCGACAACCCCGCCTGGCAGACGATCTTCCTCACCGACTACTGGTTCCTGGCCGACTCGCAGACCATGCAGTGGGGCTCCTACCTCGACCCCCACTTCTGACGGACACCGCCTCGACCCCGCTCCGGTCGGGGCATCGCGGTTGTGCCGGGACATCCCGGCGCAACCGCGGGACGCCTCATGCGCACAAGAGCGACGCGAACGGCGCCCGAGCAGGTGACAGAGGACGCCGTGCGACGGCGGTACGCAACCCCCGGCGGCACGGAACCCCCCGTACCGGCGAGAGCGGCACGGCGGCACCACCGCCACCCGCCGGAGTCAGAAGGCGACCCCGCAGCGCAGGAGCACATTCGCGTACGGCGTGGCCTCACCGGTGCGCACCACCAGCCGGGCCTGCCGGCTGAGGTCCTTCAGCGCCTCGTGGGAGACGAGTCGCAGCCCGCCGTCGAGCGCGCCGAAGCGTTCCCGCAGCAGCCCCGCCACCCGCGGGTTGGCCGTGTCCACCTCGCGCGCCGCCGTGGCACCCTCCACCACCAGTTCCTCCAGCATCCCCGCGAGCACCTCGGCGAAGGTGGGCACCCCGCTGCGGAAGGCCATGTCCGCCACGGCGGGCCCGGGTGGGATCGGCATGCCGGCGTCGCAGACCAGCACCAGGTCGCCGTGGCCGAGCGCCGCCGTCGCCCCGGCCAGTTGACGGTTCAGGATCCCGCTGCGCTTCACGGCCGCGGCACCTCCTCGATCGTCGGGAAGGAGTCCTGCGCGCCGGAGCGGGTGACGGCCGCGGCGCCGACGCGGACCGCGAACCGCACCGCGTCGGCGAGGGTGTCGCCGCGGGCCAGCCGCCAGGCAAGGGCGCCGGTGAAGGCGTCGCCCGCGCCGGTGGTGTCCACCACCCGCACCGGCACCCCCGGCACCCGCACGGTGCCCGAGGCGTCGGCGGCCACCGCGCCGTCCGCGCCGAGCGTCACCACCACCGAGCGCGGCCCGCGCGCCAGCAGCGCCGCGCACCACCGCTCGGGATCGTCCGCGGCCTCGCGGTCCTCCGCGGCGAGCAGCGTCCGCGCCTCGTGCTCGTTGACCACCAGCGGGTCGCAGACGGCGAGCACCGCCTCGGGCAGCGGCGCGGGCGGCGAGGGGTTGAGCACCACCCGGGTCCCGGGGCCCGCCGCCCGCACCGCCTCCGCGACCGCGGCGAGCGGGATCTCCAGTTGCAGGCACACCACCCGGGCCGACGCGATCAGCCCGGCCGCGGCCCGCACCTCGGCCGGGGACAGCAACGCGTTGGCGCCGGGCGACACCACGATGCTGTTGTCCCCCTCGGGACCGACCACGATCAGCGCCACACCCGTCGGCGCCCCGCCGCTCAGCACCGCACCGGTGTCCACCCCCGCCGCCCGGACCGCCCCCAGCAGCATCCGGCCGTGGGCGTCGTCACCGACCCGGCCCAGCAGGGCCACCCGGGCACCGAGCCGGGCCGCGGCCACCGCCTGGTTGGCGCCCTTCCCGCCGGCGTGGACGGCCAGATCCGACCCGAGCACGGTCTCTCCCGCTCCCGGGCGCCGCTCCACCCCGACCACCAGATCCGCGTTGGCCGAGCCGACGACCACCACGTCGTGGACGGACTCCATCGAAACTCCCTCTGTTCGTGCCGGCCGTTGCGCGCCCCGCCGGGGCCCGTGCACCGCCCGGGCCGGTGCCGGGCCGCTCTGCGCGGCACCGGCCCGGGCGGCGGCTCACTTGGCGAACTGCGCCACGTTCTCGCTGGTCACCACCTTCACCGGCACGTTGACCACGCTGTCCACCTTCTCGCCCTTGGCGGCCTTGACGGCGTTCTCGACGGCGAGCTTGCCGAGCAGTGACGGCTGCTGGGCGACGGTGGCGGACAGGGTGCCGTTCTTGATGGCGGTGAGCCCGTCACCGGTGCCGTCGAAGCCGACCACCTTCACGCTCTTGCCGGCCTTGGCGCCGAGCGCCTTGACGGCGCCGAGCGCCATCTCGTCGTTCTCGGCGAACACGCCCTTGATGCCGGGGTGTGCCTGGAGCAGGTTGCTCATGACGTCCATGCCCTGGGTCCGGTCGAAGTTGGCCGGCTGCTCGGCGACGACCTTGATGCCGGGGTAGGCCTTGATGCCCTCGGCGAAGCCGGCCCCGCGGTCGCGGGCGGCCGAGGTGCCGGGCTGGCCCTGGAGGACCACGATCTCGCCCTTGCCGCCGAGCAGTTCGGCGAGTGCCTTGGCGCCCAGCTTGCCGCCCGCGACGTTGTCGGAGGCGACGGTGGTCGCGGTCTTGGCGTTGTTGACGCCGCGGTCGACCGCCACGGCCGGGATCTTGGCGTTGTTGGCGCCCTTGACCGCGGGGCCCGCCGCATCCGAGTCCACCGGGTTGATGATGATCGCCTTGTCGTTCTGGCTGATGAAGTTCTGGATCTGGTTCGCCTGCTGGGAGGCGTCGTTCTGGGCGTCGGTGACCGTCAGGGAGACCTTCTGGGCCTTGGCCTCCTGCTGGGCGCCCGCTCTGACGGCGACGAAGAACGGGTTGTTGAGGGTGGACAGCGACATGCCGATCTTCATGTCGGAGGAGCTGGCCGAGCTGGAGCCGCAGGCGGTCAGGGTGAGAGCGAGCGTCGCGGCGGCGGCAGCGGCGATCGGGAGCCTGGTGTTGCGCATGGCGGGGGTCCTTCCGGACGGGGGTTGTGCGGGGAATCGCCGCAGGGGGACATCGGAGGGAAGGCAGGAGTGGGGGCGGCGCGGGTCAGGTCCGGCGGCGCACCGTGTCGAAGAGCACGGCCAGCGCGATGACGGCGCCGATCACCACCTGCTGCCAGAAGGCGGACACCGACAGCAGGTTGAGCCCGTTGCGCAGCACCGCGAGGATCAGCGCGCCGATGAGCGTGCCGGACGCCTTGCCGACGCCGCCGGAGAGGCTGGCGCCGCCGATGACCACGGAGGCGATGGCGTCCAGCTCGTACCCGTCGGCCGCCTGCGGCTGCGAGGAGGCGAGGCGGGAGGCGAGCACGATGCCCGCGACCGCGGCGAAGCCGCCCGACAGGGCGTAGATGACCAGTTTCTGCCGCTTGACGCGGATACCGGACAGGCGGGCGGCCTCCTCGTTGCCGCCGATGGCGTACATCGCGCGGCCCCAGTAGGTGCGGGCCAGCACCACGGCGGCGATCAGGCCCATCACCACCATCACCAGCACGGGGACGGGCAGCCACCCGCCGAGGGTGTCGCCGAGGTGGGAGACGGAGGACGGGAAGGCGATCGGACTGCCGTTGGAGATCACCAGCGCCAGGCCCCGGCCGACCGACAGCATGGCGAGGGTGGCGATGAACGCGGGCAGCCTGCCGTAGGCGATCAGCGCGCCGCTGACCAGCCCGCACCCCACACCGGTGGCGAGCGCCAGCAGCACCGCCAGCCACACCGGAAGGCCCTGGTTGCTCGCCGACCAGGCGAGCACGGTCGCGGAGAGGGCGGCCACCGAGCCCACCGACAGGTCGATGCCCGCCGAGATGATGACGAAGGTGACACCGAAGGCGAGGATGGCGACGACGGCCGCCTGCACGCCGACGTTGAGCAGGTTCTGGGTGGACAGGAAGTCGGGGGACAGCAGCGACATCGCCACCAGCAGCGCCACCAGGGCGGTCAGCGCGCCGTTGTCCAGCAGCAGGCGACCGGCCTGTGCCGCGGCGGCGGTGCGGCTGCCCTGCCTGCTCGGTCCAGGGCTGCGCTTGAGCAGGTCAGTGGCCACGGGAACCCTCCAGATCCTTCACTGCGAGCGCCATCACGGCGTCCTGTGTCGCTTCGGCCGCCGACAGCTCGCCGGCGATCCTGCCCTGCGCCATCACCAGCACCCGGTCGCTCATCCCGAGCACCTCGGGCAGGTCGCTGGAGATCATCAGCACCGCGTGCCCGGCCGCGGTGAGCGCGTTGACCAGTTGGTAGATCTCGACCTTGGCGCCCACGTCGACGCCGCGGGTGGGCTCGTCGAGGATCAGCACGCGGGTGTCGGCGAGCAGCCATTTGCCGATGACGACCTTCTGCTGGTTGCCGCCGGACAGGGTGCGGGTCTGCTGGGACAGGCCGGCCATCCGCACGCCGAGCCGCTCGGCGATCCGGGCCGCGGCACGGCGCTGGGCGGCGCGGTCCACGAATCCGGCGCGGGTGGCCCGGCGCAGCGTCACCAGGCCGAGGTTCTCCTGCACCGATGCGCCGAGCACCAGGCCCTGGCCCTTGCGGTCCTCCGGGACCAGGCCGAGCCTGGCGTCCATCGCCGCGCCCACATCGCCCCCGGGCAGCCGCCTGCCGCACACCTCGACGGTGCCGGAGTCGTAGGGGTCGGCGCCGAACACGGCCCTGGCGACCTCGGTGCGGCCCGCGCCGACGAGTCCGGCGAGCCCGACCACCTCGCCCGCCCGCACCTCGAAGCAGATGTCCTCGAACACGCCCCCGCGGGTGAGCCCCCGCACGCGCAGCAGCGGCGCCGCGTCCGCCGCTCCCGCGGTGGCGCGCTCACGCGGGTACTGCTGGGCGATGCTGCGGCCGACCATCAGCCGCACCAGCTCGTCCCGGCCGGTCGAGGCGGGGACCTGGGTGACGCTGCGGCCGTCGCGGAGCACGGTGACCCGGTCGCCGATCTCCGCGATCTCCTCCAGGTGGTGGGTGATGAAGACGACGCCCACGCCGTCGTCGCGCAGCCGCCGCACGATGCGGAACAGCCGGTCCACCTCCTCGGTGGTGAGCACGGCGGTCGGCTCGTCCATGATCAGCACCCGGGCGCGCAGGCTCAGCGCCTTCGCGATCTCCACCATCTGGAGCCGGGCGATGCCGAGCTCCCGCACCCGGGCGCGCGGGTGGACGTCGAGGCCGACCCGGTCCAGCAGGCCGGCCGCGTCCCTCTCCATGCGGCGCCGGTCCAGCAGGCCGAACCGGCGCGGCTGGCGGCCGAGGAAGACGTTCTCGGCGACGGTGAGGTCGGGCACCAGGTTGAACTCCTGGTGGATGGTGGCGATGCCGAGCCGCTCCGCGTCCTGCGCTCCGCGCACCCGCACCTGGTGGCCGTCCAGCAGGATCCGGCCCGCGTCGGGGCGGTGGGCGCCGGACAGGATCTTGATCAGGGTGCTCTTGCCGGCGCCGTTCTCGCCGAGCAGCACATGGACCTCGCCGGCCCGCAGGTCGAAGTCGACCCGGTCGAGCGCGAGCACGCCCGGGAACTCCTTGCGGATCCCCGTCACGCGCAGCAGTTCGGGGCGGTGGTCGGCGCTCACCGGGCGCTCCCTTCGGGCGCGCCGCACGAGCGGCGCACCACCAGACGGGCGGACAGGGTGACGGAGAGGGCGTCCCGGCCCTCCACCAGGTCCACGAGCGACCGCACCGCCGCCTTGCCGAGCGCCTGGGTGGGCTGGGCGATCGCGGTGATCGGCGGGTCGGTGTGGACGAACCACGGGATGTCGTCGAACGCGACCAGTGCCACGTCGTCGGGCACCCGCAGTCCGCGCGCCCGGATCTCGTCCATGGCGCCGAGAGCCATCAGGTTGTCGGTCGCGAAGACGACTTCCGGCGGCCGGGGCAGGTCGAGGAAGGCGGCGGTGGCGCGGCGGCCGCTCGCGGCCTGGAAGTCGCCCTGGCCGGTGTACTCCGGGGGCAGGTCGAGGCCGAAGTCGCCCAGGGCGGCGCGGAAGGCGCGGACGCGCTCGCGTCCAGTGGCGGTCTCGGCGGGCCCGGCGATGACCGCGAGCCTGCGGTGGCCGAGCCCGTGCAGGTGCGCCACCAGGTCCCGGACGGCGGAGCGGCCGTCGGCGCGGACCACGGGGACCTCGACGCCCTCCAGCCAGCGGTCCACGAACACCAGCGGGGTGCCGGAGTGCACCGCCTCGAACATCAGCGGGGAACCGCCCTCGGTGGGGCTGACCAGCAGGCCGTCGATGCGGCGCTCCAGCAGGCTGCGCACATGGTGGTCCTGGATGGCGGGGCGCTCGTCGGCGTTGCCGATGACGACGCTGTAGCCCAGCGCGCGGGCCTCGTCCTCCACGGAGCGGGCCAGCTCGGTGAAGAACGGGTTGAGCACGTCGCTGATGACCAGGCCCAGCGTCCTGGTCTCGTCCGTGCGGAGCCAGCGGGCGACGGCGTTGGGCCGGTATCCCAGTTCGTCCATGGCGGCCCGGACGCGCGTACGCGTGGCGGGCCGCACCGAGGGATGGCCGTTGAGGACGCGGGAGACGGTGGCCACGGAGACCCTCGCCCGAGAGGCGACGTCCTTGATGCTCGCCATCAGTACAACTCCCTGTCCGAAAACCGTCCCTCCGGGCAGGCGTGAACAGAGCACGCCAAAACTGGGAGGAATCGATGCAGAAACCGCAAGGAAACGATTACAAGCGGCTATTGGAATCGGTTACATGGGCGGCGTCAAGAGGGTGCAGTGGGAGGTTGGCATGGCCGAAACCTTGCCATTACCAACTCTTGGTCCAAGGTGGGGCTGCGGAAGGCGGGTGTTGCCCGCGGTGCTGCCGAGACGGGGAGTCCGGCAGGCCGCGGGACGGACCGGAGACCGCCGACCCCGGATCACGGCCGTCCCGGCGCCCGGCGGCCCGGTCCGGCGCCGGATCGGGCAGCCGGGGAGAAACGGGGCACTCCCGCACGTTGGGGTGGACGGATCGCCGCCGCCCGCCGACGGCACCGGAAGGAGAGACCGATGTCCACGACCCCGCTTCGGACACCTCCTACGCCAACGACTCAGCGGCAGGCCGGCCGGCCGTGGCTGCGGGTCTTCCTCACCGGCCTCCCGCTGTGGCTGCTGGCCGTCGTCGTCACCTTCTGGACGGGCAACCCCAACCTCGTCCCCACCCTCGTCCTGCTCGGCAGCTTCCTCGTCCCGGTCACCTTCGTGGTCTGGGCCTTCGAACGCCGCGACACCGGCGAACTCACCCCCACCCTCGTCTTCAGCACCTTCCTCACCGGCGGCGTCCTGGGCGTGCTCGCCGCGTCCGTCCTCGAGGCATACCTCCTGCACCCCTCCTCCGGTCTCTTCATCGGCGTCGGCCTGATCGAGGAGGCCGTCAAGCTCCTCACCCTCGCCTTCCTCACCCGCCACCTCGCGCGAAGGACCGTCCGCGACGGCATGATCCTCGGCGCCGCCGTCGGCTTCGGCTTCGCCGCCTTCGAGTCGGCCGGCTACGCCTTCACCGCCCTGTTCACCGTCCAGGGCCTGTCGCTGACGCAACTGGTGCAGACCGAGATCCTGCGCGGACTGCTCTCCCCGGTCGGGCACGGGCTGTGGACGGCCATCCTCGGCGGCGTCCTGTTCTCCTCGAGCCGGCGCGGCCACTTCCGGTTCACCCGGCGCCTGGCCCTCGCCTACCTGGGCGTGTCCGCCCTGCACGCCCTGTGGGACTCCATGCACACCGTCGCCCTGGTCGTCACCCTCCTGCTCACGGGCGACGGCCGGCAGCTCGACCTGCTCACCCACGGCTGGCTGCCCCGCCCCACCACGGCCCAGATCGACCTCTTCACCGCCGTGTCCTGGCTCGGACTCGCCGTCGTCGGCGCGGTCGGCCTCGCCTGGCTGACCACCCTGTGGCGCCGCCACCGCCCCGCCCCCGCCCCGCCGGCGAACCCGCGCCTCCCGCTCCCGCCGCGGCCGGAGTCGCTGACCCCGCTCAGTTGACGATCTCCCGCCGGCGGAGGGCACGGCCACCCGTGGAGGATCAGGCGGTGCCGTCCTCCGAGCGGCCGATGCCCGTGACGGCGACGGCGAACACGGCGACGAGCGCCAGTGCCGCGGCGGGGCCGAGGACCGTCCAGGGCGCCAGTTCGGCGTACGCCTGGTTCTCGGCGAGCAACCGCCCCCACTCGGGTGTGGGCGGCTGCTCGCCCAGGCCGAGGAAGCCCAGCGAGGTCAGGACGAGCACCACCGTGGGGAAGCGCAGCAGGGCGTTGCGGAGCAGCGCCGGGGCGAGCGCGGGCAGCAGATGGCGGCGCATCAGGTGCAGCTTGCCCGCGCCCAGCGCGATCGACGCGGTGATGTGCCCGCTCGCCCGCTCCTGTTCCAGCAGGGCCGCGGTCTGGGCGGCGTACGGGCTCCAGCCGACCAGGCACACCGCGAGCGCCGCGCCGCCGGTGGACGGGCCGTGGACGGCGGTGACCAGCAGCCCGGCCAGCACGGCGGGCAGCGTCGAGACCACGTCCGCCAGCCCGGCGCTCACCCGGGGGAGCATGCCGAGCGCCAGCCCGGTGAGCGCGCTGACCGCCGTCACCGCGCACGCCACGGCGGCGGTGCGCAGCGCCCCGTGGCCGATCCTGGCCAGCAGGTCGCGGCCCAGCGCGTCCGTCCCCAGGGGGTGCGCGGCGGACGGCGCGAGCAGCCGGGCCGTGGTGTCGACGTGCAGGGGGTCGCGCAGCATCCCCGCGGTGACGAGCACCACGAGCGCGATGCCGCAGGCCCAGGCGGTGTACCGGAGCGACCGGCGCCGCGGGAGGGCGGGGCGGTGCAGGGTGGGCAGGGCCCCGCCGCGCAGCGCGGGCCCGAGCAGGGCCAGCCGCAGGGCCCGCACGAGGAGCCCCGCGGCGGTGCCGATCAGGACGAGGGCGAGGGTGCCGGTCTGGAGGAGGGGCAGGTCCTGGGCGACCGCGGCGTCCAGGACGAGCCGGCCGAGCCCCGGGATGTTGAAGATCTTCTCGACGGCGACGGCACCGCCGACCAGCCCGACCACGGTGGGCAGGAACTGCGGCAGCACACCCGGCAGGGTGCGGCGCAGCGCGTGCCGGGCGGAGTGCCCCGGCGGGAAGCCGAGCGCGTGCCAGGTCCGCGCCCACGGCTCGTTGAAGGCGGCGGGCAGCGACTGGTCGAGCAGCCCGCCGATCAGCGCGCCGGACGGCAGCCCCATGGCGAGCGCCGGCAGCACCATCGACGCGGGACCGTCCCAGCCGCTGGACGGGAGCCAGTCCAGCCACACTCCGCACACGGTGGCCAGCACCGACGCGAGCAGGTACTTCGGCGACGCGGCGAGGACGGCGGCGCCGACGCCGGCCTGCCCGTGCCGCAGGCGCCGCCGGGAGCCCAGGCGCAGGGTGCGGGCGCAGACGAGCCCGGCGGTGGCCGCGGTGACCAGGAGCGTGCCGGCCAGCAGGGTGAGCGAGACGCCCAGGGCGGTGGTGACCTGCGGCAGCACGGGCTCGCCCGACACCCACGAGCGGCCCGCGTCCCCGCGCGCCAGCCCGCTCAGCCAGCGTCCGAGGAGGACGAGCGGCCCGTCCGCCAGGCCCAGTTGCTCCCGTACGGCGGCCAGCGCCCGCGGTGTGGGCGCCTGCTCGCCGGAGCGCGCCCGCAGCACGGTCAGCGCCGGATCGGTGCGGGACAGCCAGGGCAGCAGCGCCACCGTCGCCAGCAGCACGGCCCCGGCGAGCAGACGGCCGGCCCCGGTCCGCCACCCGGCGAGGCGGCGCGCCGGGGTGCGGCCGGTGGATGCGGTGCTCACCTGCGGTCGCTTCCGCCGGGGCTAGCGGCGGTGGGTGGAGAGGTCGATCAGGGAGCGCTCGCGCGGGTCGAGGAGCACCCCTTCGACGCCGTCCGCGATGCCCTGCACGACCTGCTCGTGGACCAGCGGGACGACGGCGTCGGTGCGCAGGATCTCCGCCTCCGCCCGCATGACCTTCTGCCGCCGCCGGTCGGTGTCGCTCTCCTCCGCGGCGGCCCTGACGGCCTTGTCGACGGCCGCGTCCCGCAGCCGGGCGATGTTGTAGACGCCGTCGCCGGTGTAGTCGCTGGCGAGGTAGGCCACCGCGTCACCGGTGTCGAGCAGCGTCACCCGGGAGAAGACGAGCGCGTCGTACTTGCCGGCGAGGAGGTCGGCCTCCATCTGGGTGTACTCGCGGACGTCCTGCTTCACCGCGAACCCGGCCTTCTCCAACTGCTGCTGGAGCACGGTGGCGGCCTCCGGGAGCTCACTGCGGTTGGTGTAGGTGGCCAGGCGCAGCGTCCTGCCCTTGGTCCTCGCCTTCACCTGGGCGGTGGTGGCGGCCTCAGGGCGGCCGGTCACCTGGACGCGGTCGCCGGCCGCCCAGGGGACGGCCGGGCCGAACAGGCCCTGCGCGGGGTCGGCGTAGCCGCCGAAGACGGAGTCGACGAGCGCGGAGCCGTCCACGGCCTCGCGAGCGGCGGCGCGCAGCGCCGGGTCGGTGAAGACGCCGCCGCCGGTGTTGAGGATCAGGCTGTCGGTGCGCACGGACGGCACCTCGTGGCGGGTGCTCCTGGCGAGCAGCGCCGCCTGGGCGGTGGGTATCCACTCGGCGATGTCCTGGTCGCCGGCCCGCAGCGCGTTGGCGCGGGCGGTGCCGTCGGCCATCCAGGTGACGTCGATGCCGGACGCCTTGGCCTTGCCGCCCCAGTAGCCGTCGAACCGGTCGAGAGTGGCCTTCGTCTTGCCGTTCAGCCTGGTGATCTCGAAGGGCCCGGTACCGGTGCCGACCGGGCTGACGGTGCCGTCCTTCCGGTACGCCTTGGCGGACAGCACCGCCAGGGCCGGGCTGGCCAGGCGCAGCGGCAGCACCGGGTCGGCGGTACCGGTGGTGATGGTGACCGTGTCCGCGTCGGCGGCCTTCACGGTCAGCGTCACATCGCTCAGCACGCGCGGCTTGGGCTCGGCGGCGTTCGCGTGGCCGAGGGCGGACACGACGGAGTCCGCGGTGAGTTCGGTGCCGTCCTGGAAGGACGCCTTGCGCAGCTCGAACGTCCAGGTGGTGTCGTTCACCCGGGTCCACGACGTGGCCAGCGCGGGCTCGGCGGTGCCGTCCTCGCCGAGCGCGGTCAGCCCCTCGGCGACGGAGAGCTTGCTCAGCACCGTGGCGTCGTTGCTGTACGGGGAGAGGGCCTGGACCGGCGGCACGGCGAGAGCCACCCGCAGGCGCCCGTCCGCCCCGCCGGAGCCGGAGCCGGTGCTGTCTCCGGCCGAGAAGCAGCCGGCAAGCAGGGGACAGAGTGCGAGCACTGCGATGAGGCCGCGGGCGGTGGTGCGCATGGTGGGGTCCTGTCGTACGGGCGCGAGCGAGCCTTGACATGCCCGGGGCGGCACGAAGGCGGCGTCAGCATATAAGGCAACCCTTACTGAACCCCCATCGGGGTGGGTGCCGGGAGGTGTGCGCCCGGGGTGGGCGGTCTTGATGAAGCGTCAAAACAAAGGCCAGAGCCGCCACTTGGGGGGTGGTCGGTGCGGAGGGCGGCATTCGGCGCCCGGGCCGCCTCGTCCTGGCGTGCAGCGCCCTCCGGGTGACCTCCGCACCACCACCCCCGCCGGTCAGCGGCTGTCGTGGAGCCGTTCCATCACGCCTTCGGTGATGCCCGCGCCCGTCTCCTCGAAATCCCAGTCGCCCGCGGTGCTCCGAACTCGGTTGGTGACCCAGAAGACGAACCCCGAACCGTTCGGCTCGCGGGCGATCTCGGCGTACGAGAGGTCGTTGCCGCCGTTGTGCCAGAGGATCCCCGAACCGTCCGGGGCGGTGACCACCCAGCCGTACGCGTAGTACGTCTCGTCGGGCGCCTCGCGCACACGGGGCTCGAACAGCTCGCGTTTCGCGGCGGGGTCCAGGACGCGGTCGCCGTCGAGCGCGAGGTGCCAGCGGTACATGTCGCGCGCCGTCGAGAGCATGCCGCCGTTGCCGCGCAGGTTCCAGTACGGGCCGTCGTCGGCCCACGGGTGGTCGAGGGGCGTGCCCCGGGGATCGCCTGCCGCGGAGTACTCGACGGCGATCTCGCCGTCGTCCCAGTCCGGGAGGACGTAGCCGGTGAGACGCATGCCGGCGGGCCGGAACAGGTGCTCGGCGAGGTAGCTCTCGTAGTCCTCGCCGGACACCTCCTCGACGATGGCGGCGAGCAGGCTGTAGCCGACGTTCGAGTAGCGGTACTCCTCGCCCGGCGCGGCCAGGAGATCGGAGGCCAGCGCCTCGTCGAGAAACTCGGCGCGGGACAGCGGTTCGTAGTCGTCCCCCAGGCTGTCGAGCAGGCCCGAGGTGTGGGTCAGCAGGTGCCCGACCGTGATGCCCCGCTTGTCACCGGGGACGCCGCGCAGGTGCTCGCCGATCGTGTCGGACGTCCTCAACCGGCCCTGCGCCTGGAGTTTGACGACCGCGGCGGCCGTGAACTGCTTGGTGACCGACCCGATGTCGTAGACCGTGTCGCAACCCGCGTCGACGTCGCCCTCGCGGTCGCTCGCCCCCCAGCCGCGGCAGACCTCCAGCTCGCCGCCGCGCGCCGCGATCAGGGTGCCGCTGGATCCTCGGGGCAGTTCGCCGTCGAGGAACTCCTCGATCGCGCCGCGCCCGCCACCGCCGGACCCGCAGCCGACGGCGAACCAGGCCACCAGCACGAGCACCGAGGTCACCGCGGTCACCGGTCGGCGTCGTGCGGCCGCTCTCATCCCAGAGAACATCGCCAACCCGCCTCCCGGCCCCCGAGCGGCCGCGTCGGACGGCATTCCCAGCCGTCGCGTTCGTGCTGGGCGACGATCCGCGCGGTGTCGCCGCAGGCGTGTCCGGTGCACGCGTACCGCTCCACCTCCACCCGCGTCTGCCCGCCGACGGCCGGCAGGACGGCGGCGGCGATCACGCCGGCGGAGAGAGCGACGACCACCGCGCGGCGACGGCCCGACGACGACGCGATCCGCTCCGCGGCGCCGCCCCGCACGAGCGACACGGCCTCGCGCGCGACCCCGTGGGAGGCGGCGAGATCGAGCGCGAGGTCCCGCAGCACCACGCCGTCGGCTCTCCTGCGGTCACGGGGATAGGCGAGCAGGCACCACTCCAGCACCCGGCTCCTCACGCCGGCCCCAGGCGTCCGCGCGAGGCGAGCCGCCGGTCCACGGCCGCCGCCGTGGCCCGCAGCCGCGCCACCTCGGCCTCCAGGGCGGCCTCACCCGCGGCCGTCAGCCGGTAGTAGCGCCGCCGTCGCCCGTCGACCACCCGGTCCCCGGTGTGCTCGACCAGCTCGTCCTGGCCCAGCCGGGTCAGGGCCCCGTACAACGTGCCGGCGGTGAGCCGGACCCGTCCCCCGGAGAGCGCCTCGACCTCACGGGCGATCCCGTACCCGTGACCCTCCCCGCCGACGAGGGCCGCCAGGATGAACAGCATCTGTTCACTCATGACACGCGACGATACATCGCGCCCCGATGCATCGCGAGCCGTTGTACAAGTCCGCCCGCGCACAGGGCGGGAGGCCCCACCCGACGTCGCCTGCCCCCTGGTTGGGCCCAGGGCCGCGCGGCCTCGGCCTCAGCAGCGCAGCCGAGGGCTGAGGCCGTCGAGTTCCGGGACGCGGTCGCGGTAGGTGTCGGCGGCGAACCCGAGGAACGCGTCGACGTCGGCCTGGTTGGAGGGCAGGCCGGTGGAGACGCGGACGGCGCCGCCGGAGGGCATGCCCAGGCCGGCCAGATAGTCGTCCACGGTCCCGGTGGCGGTGGGCCGCAGGCCACTCAGCGCCGACGGGTCGAGGGTGAAGACCGCCTCGCCGGCGCCCGGGTTGCAGAAGCAGCCGGTGCGTAACGAGATGCCGCGGGCGGCGCTGTCACGGCCGACGGCGCGCTCGTCGACGACCCGGCCCCGCGGGTCGAGGAAGTTGAAACTGACGGTCCCGCCGCGCATGTCCGTGCCGAGGGGGCCGTACACGCGGGCCATGGGCTCGCCGTTGGAGTGCGTCAGGGCACGCAGGCCGTCGAGGAGGCGGCGGGTCAGACCGGCGACGTGGTCGTGGACGGCGTCGACGCCGACCGAGCCGACCCAGTCCAGGCCCACCTCGACGTCCGGGATGGACAGGAAGTCCAGCGTGCCGTCCTCGAAGGCGGTCTCGTCGTCGGCCAGGCGGTGCCACCCGCCCGCCGCGCTGGCGACCTGGATCGTCCCACCGGAGAACCAGGGGCGCCGCAGCCGGCGGAGGGCTTCGCGGCGGGCCACGAGCGCCCCGATGCCGGTGGGGTAACCGAAGACCTTGTACCAGCTCACCGCGACGAAGTCGGGCCGCACCGCACCCAGGTCCAGCCGGTTCGCGGGCACGAACGCCGCGGCGTCGAGCAGCACGTCCCAGCCCAGGGCCCGGGCGCGCCCGATCCACTCCAGCGGGTGCTGCACCCCGGTGAAGTTGCTCTGCGCGGGAAACGCGAACAGTCCGCCGTCGCCGCGCCCGGTGGCGAGGGCGTGCCCGACCGCGTCGCCGGTGGTCCTCAGCTCCGGCCCGTCCAGCGGCACATAGGTGGTGCCGGCCCCGCGCGACCTGGCGTACTCGCGCAGGCCGTTGACGGAGTTGTGGTTGTCCGCGGTGAGCACCAGGCCGCTGCGCCCGGTGAACGGGTACGCCTCCCCGACCAGGCGCACGGCCCCGGTGGCGTTGGGAGTGAAGACGACGGCGTACTCGTCCGGGTCGGCGTTCAGATACCGCAGCACGGCTCGCCTGGCGCTGGCCACCAGGGCGTCCGAGGCCGCCGCCGCGGGGCTCTCCGAGTGCGGGTTGCCGAAGGCGGTGCGGGTTATTCGTTCGGCGTGGGCGCGCAGTTGGCGTCTGGCGGGCAGTCCGGCGCCGGTGTGGTCCAGGTAGACGTGCGCGTTCTCGTCCAGGTAGCCGTACTCGGTGGTGCGCAGTGCGGCCATCGCGGCAGAGTCGGGCATGTGCCCACGGTAACTGCCCCGCACCCGCGAATGGAGGAGGCCGGGCGCCGCCGCCCACCCGCGGCCCGCGCCGAGTACGCGAGCGGCCCGGTCATGCGGGCTCGCTCCGGGGTGCGGGCAGGCGGGGCGGTGCGGGGTCGGTGGCGGGGGCGGCGCCGTAGCGGCGGCAGCGCCGGGCGTAGGCGGTCATGGCCTGCCACAGGTCCCGGCGGTCCACATCGGGCCACAGGGTGTCGGTGAAGTGCAGCTCGGCGTAGGCCGTGTGCCAGGGCAGGAAGTTGGACAGCCGGTGCTCGCCACCGGTGCGCCACAGCAGGTCCACGTCCGGCAGCGCGGGGTAGGGCAGATGGCGGGCGAGGTCGCGCGGGGACAGGCGGGCCGGGTCGAGATCGCCGGCGAGCGCGGAGTGCGCGATGGCCCCGGCGGCGCGGGTGAGCTCGGTGCGGCCGCCGTAGTTCAGACAGACGTTGAGGGTGAGGCCGCGGCGGCCGCGGGTGGCGTGCTCGGCCATGTCCACGGCCCGGACCTGCTGCACCGACAGGCCCTGCTCGTCGCCGATCCAGCGCAGTCGCACGTCGTGGCCGCGCAGACGGTCGTCGTGCACCTGCTGCTCGGTCAGCCGCACCAGGCGGTGGATCTCCTCCGGGGGGCGCCGCCAGTTCTCGGTGGAGAACGCGTAGACGGTCAGGTGCGGCAGCCCGGCTTCCAGGGCTCCGAACACCACCTCGAGCAGCGCCTCCGCGCCCGCCCGGTGCCCTTCGTCGCGCCGCAGGCCGCGCGCGGCGGCCCACCGCCCGTTGCCGTCCATGATGATCGCGACATGCCGCGGCGCGGCCCCCGGCGGCAGGTCCGGGGGCCGGGCGCCGCTGGGGTGCGGCGGGACGGGGCGCGGCGGCGCGGACGCCGGCCGGACCGGCCGGACCGGCGGGGCCGGCGGGGCCGGGGCGGCGACGACCGGGGGAGCGTCCGGCACCCGCACCAGGTGCCACAGCAGTGCGGTCCGGGCACGGGCCGGGCCGAGCACCCGCCGCCGGGTCACCGGACCGGGACGGGACGGACGGTGCAGCACCGCCTTCCCGGCGCGGTCCACCGCGTCGAGCCGGGCCAGGAACAAGGCGACGACAGCGTCCAGCAGTATCTCCGCCGCCGGGTGCAGGCGCGGCGCCAGCTCGCCGGGGCCGGCCCGCAGCCACCGCCGCGCCCGCTCCAGCAGATGGGCGAGCAGGTCCCGCACGGCGGGCGTCCAGCGCCGGGCCGCCAGACCGGCCTCGGCGCCCGGGTGGGCGTCGAGCACCTCGGCGGGCAGGACCACCGTGCCGCGGTCCAGGTCGTGGGCCAGATCGGCGAGCGTGTCGGTGAGATACAGACCGTCGAGGAACCGGGGAAAGCCGGCCAACTGCCCCAGCCGCACCGGGGAGGGCATGCCCGCGCGTTCCAGCAGGAGCAGCCCCTGCTCGAGCCAACTGGTGTTCTGGTCCTGGGCCCGCCTGCTCCACTCCTGCCACGTCCGCGGCCGCACCCCGGCCGCGTCCCTGGCCAGCGCCGCCCACGACAGCTCGAGCTCGGCCGGGTCGATCCCCCAGCGCAGCACCGTGTCCACCACCGCGCACCGCACCGGGTCCCCGCTCGCCCCCGCCTCGACCTCCGCCCGCAGCGCACCCGTCCACACCGCCAGCCGCGCGGCTCGCTCCGCCGCCGTGCCCTCGCCGACATCGATCAGCTCGTCCGCCGTGTGGAACGCCGCATAGAGCGCCCAGCCCGCCGCCCGCAACGGCGGCGGCATCAATTGCATGAGCGCGAACTCCTCCGGGTGCGCCACCCGCACCAGCCGACGGCAGACGCGATAGGCGGCCCGAACCTCCGCCGGGGCGTCGCCGAATATGTCCGATGACACCGTCCCCCCTTGCGCCGATGGGTCTGTGGCCTGCGGACACTCCCTCTCCCGCGCTGAGAGGTTTCCCGCGGAAGGTGTTATCGAAATCGGAATTCTTTCATGTGATATGCATCTCGACAGGCTTGCCACACATCAAGCTGCCATGTGAAGATCGCGTACGCCTGTGCGAATATCGAATCACCAATCGAACGTCAATTCCCAATTGGGTCAGGGCTGCACCGCTTCTTGTCGCGCCGGCGGCGGACCGGATGCCGAACGGCTCCAAGCGCTCCACGCCGCCCGGGCTCACGCTTCCCAGGTGGTGCGCTGTGCCGGGAGCACCGCCATCCGGACCGTCGGTGACTGACGCCCACCAGACGATTGCAGGTTCCGCGAAGGTTCCCCCCAGGTCCGCCGTGCAGAGTCGTTGTCGTCCGACATCCACCTTCCGCCGACACTCGGCGTGTCGGCGGTAAGGATCACAGGGGGAAGAATGAAACAGCTCAAGCGGTCGGCGATGGTGGTCGGCGGGCTCGCGCTCGCCCTCGGCATGACGGCGCAGGGCACCGCCCAGGCGGCCACCGGCACCGGCTACACCAGCCCCAGCTCCTACGGGTACGCGAAGTTCAACTCCTCCACGAGGGAGCTGATCGTCCAGGACACCCGCGCGGACGGACGCAGGGTCGTGGCCTACGTGTGGAACGAGGACCTGGACGGGCGCCAGATCGTGTCGGGCGAGGACGCCAACGGCGCCAACGGCACTCCCGGCCACGGCACGGCGTGGGGCGCGTACGAGCCGGGCGACCGCCTGTCGATCGAGGTGTGCAGGCGTGACGGCGCCTCCGGCTTCCTCACCGACTGCGGAATCGCGTACATGACCGCCTGACCCAAGCGGTGCGCGGCGGGAACCGCCGGCCGACAGGGTGCCCCGCCGCGCACTGTCCGGGCCGTGGCCCCCGACGGCGGTGGCAACAACTGGGGCCTCACCATCCGGGGCAACGGCTCCCGGACCTGGCCGGCGGTCTCCCGCGCCGCGAGCCGACCCGAGCGCCGCCTGCCGGGTCTCGGTACAGGGACCGGCGTCAGCCCCCCGGGCCCGCCGGGTCCGGCCGGTCCTGGGCGGCGCCGGTCCGGGCGGTGTCGCGGTGCTCCCGGGGCGAGACGCCGTACGCGGCGCGGAAGGCGCGGCTGAAGTGGGCGGGGGCGGCGAACCCCCAGCGGGCGGCGACGGCCTGGATGGAGCGGCCGCGCAGCGCGGGGTCGGCGAGGTCGTTGCGGCAGCGCTCCAGGCGTCGGTGGCGGATCCAGGCGGCCACGGTGCGGTCGTGCTCGGGGAACAGCCGGTGCAGGTGGCGGGTGGAGATGCCGTGAGCGGCGGCGATGGCCTCGGGGGTGAGACCGGGGTCGCCCAGGTGCTGGTCGATGAAGACGTGGACGCGCAGCCACAGGGTGCGCCTGTGCGCTTCGGCGGTGGCGCCGTCCTCGGCCTCCAGATGCCGGGCGAGGGTGGCGGTGACCAGGTCGGTGGTGATCGACGCCAGGCTCCGCGCCGTGGTCGGGGCGAGTTCGTGGGCGCGGGAGTGCAGGTCGGTCAGCCAGCCGCGGAGCACGCCGGCCATCCCTCCGTGCCCCGGGATCGACACGCCGAGCAGACGCCGCACCGCCGTGTCGGGCAGCGGCACCAGGACGCGGGGCAGGCGGGCGATGATCCACGACCAGTCGCCCGCGGGGGTGTGCAGTTCCGCGGCCATGGGACGGCTGCTGTCCACGACGACGAACTGCCCCGCCCGGATCTCGGCCTCCCGCCCGGCCTGGGCATGGCGGCCCCTGCCCGACAGCAGGCAGAGCACGTTGTACACCTCCGGGTCGCCCTGCCGCACCAGCCTGGAGGTGCGCACCACCCGCAGATGCGGATTGGCCAGCCCGGAGATCTGCACGTCCCCCAGGGACAGCAGGCGCATCCGCGCGCGGAAGTCGTCCCGGTCCGCGCTGCTCCGCCCGTGGGGCATGTGGGATCTGTCGGCGAGCTCCTTGTACGCCCCGAACCGCTCCGCCGGGACCACGGCCTCCGAATCGAACTCCGTCACCAACACGCCGAGTCCTCGCCCCCCGCTGACTCCTACAGCCTTCGAACATGGCACGCGGGGCGGGACACAGTCCAGCGGACCTTCGGCCAGTTCACGGGTGCGGAGGCCGAATCCGGCAGCGGTCCCCGGATCCGCTGGGGCGGAGGCCCGGCCCGGGACGCCTCTCCGCACAGGGGCCGGGTCACGGTGCGGGCCGACCGGGCGCGTGCCCGGCGCCCGTGACAGGGCCGGCGTGCGGGCGAAACGACTCCGGCTCCCTTTCCGACGATGTCGGGAAGGGAGCCGGATCTTCGTAGCGGGGGCGGGATTCGAACCACGCGACCTCTGGGTTATGAGCCCAGCGAGCTACCGAGCTGCTCCACCCCGCGTCGGTGTTCCCAGCATACGCCACCCGCAAGGCTCGGGTTGGGATTTCCCGCAGCCGGCGCCGTGGCCCCGCGAGACGCCACCTCCTGGGCTGCCCTTCGGGCTGCCGCCGCCGTGCCGCCCACGCCCGGCCGGGCCGTACGTCCGCGCCCGTGGCCGCCCCGCGTCGCCCGTCCGCACTGCGGGCCCGCCTGTCAGCCGGCCGAGCCCGGGGCATCACGGCCCGTCAGGAACCGCGGGTCATCGCGAAGGGACCCTCG
This sequence comes from Streptomyces capparidis, assembly GCF_054782095.1. Classification (NCBI taxonomy): domain Bacteria; kingdom Bacillati; phylum Actinomycetota; class Actinomycetes; order Kitasatosporales; family Streptomycetaceae; genus Streptomyces; species Streptomyces capparidis. The sequence goes on from NZ_BAAGTD010000009.1 coordinate 89,769, forward strand.
AAGAGCGCCCCTGACCGGCCGTGGAGCGGGTCCGGTGCCGTCAGCCCAAGTCCGGCGGTGTCCATTCGGCATGCCGCAGGATGGTGCGGACCGTCGCGCGGGAGGGGGCCAGCCGGAGAGTGGTGTTGCGCACGGCGACGGCCAGCGGGTGGGTCAGTTGTTGACCCATCCGGCCGGCCTGACGGGCGGCGCGTGCGACGGACTGGCTGCGCGGGCGGCGCTCGGCGTCGTAACGGGCCAGCGCCGATTCGACGGTGGGCTCGGCGGCGAGTGCCGCGGCCAGCACGACCGCGTCCTCCAGTGCCTGGCAGGCGCCCTGGCCGAGGTTCGGGGTCATGGCGTGTGCCGCGTCACCGAGCAGCGCGACCCGGCCCGCGGTGAAGGAGGGCAAGGGCGTCACCAGTTCGTGGATGTCGTGGTGGAGGACGGCGTCGGACCGGGTGGCGCCCAGCAGCTCGGGGATCGGATCGTGCCAGTCGCCGAAGCGGCGGCGCATCGCGGCGAGGGCGTCCGCGTGCCCCACCCCTGGCGGTGAGTTGAGCACCGCGTGCCACTCCGCCCGGCCGTCGGCGAACGCGATGTGGCCGAACTCGGCGCCCTTCCCCCAGGTCAGCTCGAAGTCGGTGGCCAACTCCACCGGGCGCTCGGTGATGGCGCGCAACACGGTCGACCCGCTGTAGGCCGGGCCGGGGTGCCGAGGGAACAGACGGGCGCGCAGCCGGCTGCCCACTCCGTCGGCGGCCACGACCAGATCCGCCTCGAGGGTGGCGTTCCCGAGCGGCAGCCGGACCCGGCTGGGGTCGGAGCGGTCGACGGACGTCACCTCGGCCCCGACCACCAGGCACTCGGACGGCAGTGCCGCGCGCAGCAGGTGGTGCAGCACGGCCCGGGGGATACCGACGATCGGCGTGCCCAGCTCGCGCTCGAGAGCGGTCCCGTCCATCCGGGCCAGCCAGGCGCCACCAGGGACACGGGTCCCTCCGGTGTACTGCGGCCGCGCCGCCGCGCGCACCGCCTCGCCGACGCCGAGGACGTCCAGGGCAAGGACGCCGCTGGCGTGCAGGGAGATGCCCGCACCCACGTCGGCGAGGACGGGGGCGCGTTCGGCGACCGTCACCTCCCAGCCGATCAGACGCAGACCGATCGCGGCGGCCAGCCCGCCGATGCCTCCGCCCACCACCACCGCGCTGCCACCCATACGGCCCTCCCTCGCCCGCCCCGCCCTGTTCCTTCTACAGGTGTAGAAGGAGAGTACCCCGCTCCTCTACAGGTGTAGAAAAGGGGGATGCCCACAGACCGACGCACCGTCCTCGCCGACGCGGCCATCGGCGTGCTCGCCGAGGCCGGAATCCGGGGACTGACCCATCGCGCCGTGGACCGGGCGGCAGACCTGCCACCCGGCACCACGTCCGCCTACTACCGCACCCGCCAGGCGCTGCTCACCGCACTGGTGCGGCGCCTCGTCGCTCTTGACCAGGCGGAACTCCAGGCGGTTGGGGATCAGGCGCCGGTGCCGCGGAGTGCCGAGGAACTGGTGGCCGGGATCGCCGCCTTCGTCGAGCGACGGCTCACGGGGGAGGGGCGGCGACGCTCCCTGGCGCGCTACGCGTGCGCCATCGAGAGTGTGCGCCACCCCGAGCTGCGGGAGATCCTCGTGCCGCGCCGGAACGCGGCCCGACAAGCCGTGCGCGACTTCCTGGCCGCGCAAGGCGTCGCGGACGCCGAGGACCGTACCGTCACGCTGCTCACCTGTGTGGACGGACTGGTCTTCGACCGCCTGGTGGGGGGCGGAACCGTGTCGGACCAGGAGATCCGCGGGCTGGTGGCTGCGGCGCTCCGATAGCCCACACCGGTTTCGCCCACGACGTGACGGGCGGCGGGGTGCCGGTCCTTGGAGCCGGGCGGGCGTCCGGGGCCGGGACGGCTGGGCTCGGGCGTGTGGGCCGGGCAGGCCGGGTGAGCGCAGGAGTGCCGGACCGGCGGGTCCCCCGGACGTCGCGGCCGGCCCGGTCGGCCGCGGCGTCCGGGGGGATCGCTCAGTGCGGGTCTTCCCGCGGGCCTTGGCGGTCCTGCCCCGCGGGTCGGGGCAGGACCGCCAGCGCGGTGTCGGCGATGCCCCGCAGGGTCTGCGGGTCCAGTCCGGCTTTGCCCACCGCCTCGACGCCGCGGAGCACCGCCAGCAGGAGCGCCGCCAGCCGCTCCGGGTCCGCGTCGCCGTCGATGTCGCCGTTGCGCTGAGCGGCGGCGATCTCCGTGCGCAGCAGCTTCAGCAGTGCCGTCACGGTCTCGGCGGCCCGGCCGGCGACCGTCGGGTCGTGCTGGGCCAGCTCGGCCGTTCCCTTGGCCAGCAGGCACCCGCGGCGCTCGGTGTCGGCGGCGGTGGCCGCCGTGACGAACCGCACGTACGCGGACAGCCGGGCGAAGGCCTCCTCGTCCGGGCCGCCGGCCAGTCGCTGCTCGGCCAGCTCGACGATCGCGGTGCACCACTCGTCGAACACCCGGTGGAACAGGGCGCCCTTGTCGCCGAAGGCGCCGTAGAGGCTGCCCTTGCCGAGGCCGGTCGCCTCGGCGATCTCGTCCATCCGCGTGCCCGCGTAACCGGTCGCCCAGAACCGCTCCCGGGCCAGCTCGAGGACGCGGCGTTCGTCGAATTTGCGTGGTCGCGGCACGGTGCCAGCCTATCGTTCTTGACTCGATCGTCCATAACTGAAAGGGTTCTGGACGATCGATTCCATAATTGGAGAGGGCCTCGCCATGTCAGGTGTACTGCGGGAAAAGGTGGCAGTGATCACGGGAGGGACCAGCGGGATCGGGCTGGCCATCGCCCACCGCTTCGCCCGGGAAGGCGCGCGGGTCTTCCTGACCGGCCGCGACACGGACCGCCTGGAAGCGGCGGTGCGGGAGATCGGCCCTGCGGCCACCGGCGTACGGGCCGACCTCACGGCGCTGCCCGATCTGGACGCGCTCTACGCCCGGGTGCGCGAGCAGGCCGGGCGCATCGACGTGCTGGTGGCCAACGCCGGACTCGTCGCGGACGCCACGCTCGGCGCACACACCGAGGAGAACGTCGACCTGACCCTGGCCGTCAACGTCAAGGGCACCCTCTTCACGGTCCAAAAGGCCCTGCCGCTGCTCTCGGCGGGCGCCTCGGTCGTGGTCATCGGCTCGTGCAACAGCGTGCGCCCCGCCGAGGGACTCGAGGTCTACAGCGCGTCCAAGGCGGCGGTGCGCAACCTGGTGCAGAACTGGGCCCGCCAGTCACGGGAGCGCCGCTTCCGGGTCAACGTGCTCAGCCCGGGGCCCACGAGGACACCCGCCCTGATGGCGGCGGCGGGGCCGAACGTCGAGCGGCTCGTCGATGCCAACGTGCCCCTGGGCCGGCTGGCCGAACCCGAGGAGATCGCCGCGGCGGCCCTGTTCCTGGCCTCCGACGCCGCCTCGTTCATCACCGGCGCCGAACTGCTCGCCGACGGCGGCTACGCGCAGATCTGAGCCACTCCCTACAGGGCCCGGGGCGCCGCCGCCCCGCGCGGCACCGGTTACGGCACTCGCGCGGCGCGCGGCGTCACGGGCTCCCCGCACCGGACCGCTGGGGGCAGGGCCGGCCCGTGCGCATGTTGCCGGTGGCGCCGGTGATCACGGAGTCGAGCCGCTCGCGGACATCGGCCAGTTCGGCGATGCGGCCGTCGATGCGGTCGCGTTCCACGGCCAGCCGGGCGAGCAGTTTGGGGGTGGCCCGGCCGTCCACGACGCACGGCATGAGTTCGACGATCGCCCTGCTCGACAGGCCGGCGGCGTAGAGCCGCCGGACCAGCAGGACCCGCTCGACCGCGCTGTCCGGATAGTGCCGCTGCCCGCTGGCGCTGCGTTCCGGGGCGAGCAGCCTCTGCTCCTCGTAGTACCGCAGGGCCCGGACGCTGACACCCGTCCTGGCGGCGAGCTCACCGATGCGCATCGTGTCCCCTCCCGTGCCGCGGGACCACGCGCCTTGCCCCTGACGTCGACGTCAGGTTTTAGCGTAACGCGTGCCGGCCGCCACCCGGCCCGCGGACACCGGCCCCGCCCCGCCCGTACCCGGCCCGTATCCGCCCCTCCCGGGGCGGCGACACCGCGGGACGGCGGCAGGTGCGCGGCGCCTGCCCGGTCGGCGCACGGCGGTGCGGCGCGGCCCCGGCGCCACCCGGCGCACCCGCGGGCCGGCACTCGCCACCCACGACCCGAAGGGAAAACACCCCCTCATGACCACCTCGGACACGCCGACGGCCCTCATCACCGCGCCCGCCCCCGCCCCGGTCGTCTCGGTCAAGCCGGTCGTGCTGCCCGCACCCGGGCGCGGCGCCGACCTGCGGGTGCGCGTGTCCGCGCCGTTGACCGGGCGCGCCCTGCCGGTCGTGCTCCTCGCGCACGGCTTCGGCTCGTCCCTGGACGGCTACGGCCCGCTGGCCGACCACTGGGCCGCCCACGGCCTCGCCGTCATCCAGCCCACCCACCTCGACTCCAGGACACTCGGCCTTCCCGCGGACGACCCGCGCCGGCCCCACCTGTGGCGGCTGCGCGTCGAGGACATGAAGCGCGTCCTCGACAACCTCGACGTCCTGGCAGCGGCCCTCCCCGGCCTGGCCGGGCGCCTGGACCCGGACCGCGTCGCCGCGGCCGGGCACTCCTTCGGCGGCCAGACGGCCGGCATCCTGCTGGGCCTGCGCGTCCGCGACCCGCGGACCGGGGAGGCCGAGGACCTGTCCGACCCGCGCGTCACGGCGGGCGTGCTGCTCGCCACGGCAGGCGCCGGCGGAGACCACCTGACCCCGTTCGCAGCCGAGAACCTCCCCTGGCTGAGGAGCCCGGACTTCTCGCACATGACCGCCCCGGCCCTCGTGGTCGCGGGCGACGCGGACGACCTCCCGCTGACCGTCCGGGGCGCGGACTGGACCACCGACCCCTACACCCTCAGCCCCGGCGACAAGAGCCTGCTCACCCTGTACGGGGCGGAGCACTTCCTCGGCGGCGTCTCCGGCCACGGGGCCGCGGAGACCACGGATGAGAACCCCGCCCGCGTCGCCCTGGTCCAGCAGGTCACCCTCGCCTATCTGCGCCACGCACTCGGCGTCGACAGCTCCGGCTGGACGGCGGCCCGGAAGGCGCTCTCCGACAACCCCCACCCGCTGGGGCGGCTGGATTCCAAGTGACGAAGCAACAGGACACCGCACCACCACGTCACCCGCCGGCGACACCGGCGACCCGGCCGCCGCCCCGGCGGCACACCGCACCCCGGCACCGCACCCCGGCACCGCACCCCGGCACGGCGCTCCGGCGCGCCCGCGGCGCCGCCCGCCCCGCGCCCGGCCAGGGGAGGGTTGCCGGACACGGGGCGGGGGCGGCCCTGCGCGGTGCGCGTGACGGTGGATCAGGGCATGGCCACCGTCAACGCACGGGCACCGCGAGGTACTGGTACTCGAGGAACTCCTCGATGCCGACCCGGCCGCCCTCGCGGCCGAGACCGGACTGCTTGACGCCTCCGAACGGCGCGGCCGGGTCGGACACCAGGCCCGTGTTCACCCCGACCATGCCCACCTCGAGTCGTTCGCCGACCCGCAGGGCGCGGTCGAGGCCCTCGGTGAAGACGTAGCCGACCAGGCCCCAGGGGGTGTCGTTGGCACGGCGCACGACCTCGTCCTCGTCGTCGAAGGTGAGGACGGCCGCGACGGGGCCGAAGATCTCGGTGTCCATCAGCCGGCTGCCGGGATCGACGTCGGCCAGCACGGTCGGCGGGTAGAAGCACCCGGGCCCCTCGATCGCCGCGCCGCCGACCAGGACCCGGGCGCCGCGCGCCACGGCGTCGGCGACCAGCTCCCCGACCTTGGCGCGGCCCGCCTCGTCGATGAGCGGGCCGACGTCCACGCCGTCCCTCGTGCCGGGGCCGGGGACGAGCGCGCCCATCCGCTCGGCGAGCCGCCGCCCGAACTCCGCCGCGACGGACCGGTGGACGAAGAAGCGGTTGGCCGCGGTGCACGCCTGCCCCATGTTGCGCATCTTCGCGGTCATCGCACCGTCCACGGCGGCACCGAGGTCGGCGTCGTCGAAGACGATGAACGGGGCGTTGCCGCCCAGCTCCATCGAGGTGCGGACGACGGTGCCGGCGCACTGCGCGAGCAGCAGCCGCCCCACCTGCGTGGAGCCGGTGAAGGACAGCTTGCGGATGCGCCCTCCCCGCAGCAGGGGCTCGCAGACCTCCCCCGCCCGGGAGGTGGTGACGACGTTGAGCACGCCGTCCGGCAGCCCTGCCTCCTCCAGGACCGCGGCCAGCGCCAGGCTGGACAGCGGGGTCTGCGGCGCGGGCTTGAGCACCATGGTGCAGCCCGCCGCGACCGCGGGCCCGATCTTGCGGGTGCCCATGGCCAGCGGGAAGTTCCACGGCGTGATCAGCAGGGCGGGACCCACCGGGCGGCGCGCCAGCAGCATCCTGGTGCGGCCGTCCGGCAGCGGGCCGTACCCGCCCTCGATCCGCACCGCCTCCTCGGCGAACCAGCGGAAGAACTCCGCCGCGTACGCCACCTCCCTCCTGGCCTCGGCCAGCGGCTTGCCCATCTCGGAGGTGATGAGCAGGGCGAACTCCTCGGTGCGGGCGAGGAGCAGCTCGTGGGCGCGGCGCAGGATCTCGCCGCGTTCCCTCGGCGCCGTGCGGGCCCAGCCCTCCTGGGCCCGCACGGCCGCCTCCTCGGCCGCCCAGGCGTCCTCCGGGCCGGCGTCGGCGACGCGGCACAGGACCTCGCCGGTCGCGGGGTCGTCCACGGGCGTGGTGGCGCCGTCGGCGGCGTCCTGCCAGGCGCCGCCGATCAGCAGCCGCCCGGGCACGCGGTCGAGTACGTCCTTCAGGGCGCTCATGGGGCTCCTCCTGGCTGGTCCTGCCGGTCGGCGGCGGGGGCGGGGTCGAGCAGTTCGGCGAGATGGACGGCGCGCACCCCGCGGTCGCCCGCGAGGTGGCCGACCTGGGTGGCGCAGCCGAAGCCGTCGGCCACCACGGCGGCCCGCCCCGCGGGTGGGAACGCGTCGAGGCGCGGGCGCAGGGACAGGTCCGCGACGGCCATGGAGGTGGCGTAGTGCTCCGCCTCGAAGCCGAAGTTCCCGGCGAGGCCGCAGCAGCCCTCCGCCTCCTGCACGGTCCGCGCCCCCAGGCGGCGCAGCAGGTCGGCGGGGCGGTGGCCGGGGAAGGTGGCGTACTCGTGGCAGTGGGTCTGGAGCAGGATCCGCTCCGGCGGCGGGGGCGGGGCCCAGCTCGGGGCGGCGAGCTCGGTGAGGGCGCCGGTCAGGGTGTGCACGCGGGCGGCGACGCGCCGGGCCGCGGCGGTGCCGAGGAGCTCGGGCGCGTCGCGCTTCAGGGCGGCGGCGCAGCTCGGTTCGGCGACGACAACGGGCAGGGCGCGCCCGGGACCCGAGTCCAGGCGGGCCACCGTGCGCGCCATGATCCGCCCGGCCACGGCGAGCTGTCCTGTGCTGACCCAGGTCAGACCGCAGCACAGCCCGTCGCGGGCCACGCTGGGAATCCCGGCGTCGGCGAGCACCCGCGCGGTGGCCGGCACCAGGCGCGGGCGGAAGGCGCGGGCGAAGCTGTCCACGAACAGCACCGCCGCCGGCTCCTCGGCCGCCGGGACGGCGCGCAGCGCGGAGCGCAGCTCGCGCCGGGAGGCGAAGCCGGGCACGGCGCGCTCCGTGGTGATGCCGCCGAGCCCCGCCAGCCGCCTGCCGAGCGGCCCGCGCAGCAGCGCGTTGACGGGCCGCGCGGCGTACCCGGCGAGCACGGAGGTCAGCGGCAGCCAGCCGAGCGAGTAGTGGGAGCGCGGCCTGAGCCTGCCCTTGTAGTGGTGGTGCAGGAACTCGGCCTTGTACGTGGCCATGTCGACGCCGACGGGGCAGTCGGTGGAGCACGCCTTGCAGGACAGGCACAGGTCGAGGGCGTCGCGCACCTCCGCCGAGCGCCAGCCGTCGCGGACGGTCTCCCCGCGCACCATCTCCTGGAGGAGCCGGGCCCGCCCGCGGGTGGAGGCGCTCTCCTCGCCGGTGGCCCGGAAGCTGGGGCACATCACGCCCCCGGAGTGGGAGCGGCAGCGGCCGACGCCCACGCAGCGGCGGACCGCGCCGGCGATGCCGTCCTCGTCGTGGGGGAAGGTGAACAGGGTGGCCCGGCCGCCCGGCGCGGGCGCGGCGTGCGCGGCCAGGTCGGCGTCCAGCGGGGCCGGGTCCACGATCACGCCCGGGTTCAGCAGCCCGTCCGGGTCCAGGATCCGCTTGAACTCCGCGAACGCCCGCAGGATCCGCGTGCTGTACATCGCCTCGAGCAGCTCCCCGCGGGCCCGGCCGTCGCCGTGCTCGCCCGACAGCGTCCCGCCGTGGGTGGCGACCAGGGCCGCCGCCTCCTTGAGGAACCGCCGGGCGGCGGCCCGTCCGCCGTCGGTGGCCAGGTCGAAGTCCAACCGCACGTGCACGCAGCCCGCGCCGAAGTGCCCGTAGAGCACCCCGGCCAGCCGGTGGGCGGCCAGCAGCGCCCGGAAGTCCCGCAGATAGGCGGCGAGCCGCTCCGGGGCGACCGCGGCGTCCTCCCAGCCGGGCCAGGACTCCCCGCCGTCCAGCAGCCGCGCGGCCAGGCCCGCGCCGTCCTCGCGGACCCGCCACAGGGAGCGCCGCTCCGCCTCGCTCGCCACCGGGCGCCCGTCGCGGATCCGGCCCGCCGCCTCGAGCGCGCCGAGCAGCTCCGCGGCGCGGGTGGCGACCGCCGTCGGCTCGTCGCCGTCGAGTTCCACGAACAGCCAGGCGCTCCCCTCGGGCAGCCCGGTGACGGAGCCGGGGCCGCGGCGGGCGCGCATGGTGGCCACGATGGCCTCGTCCATGCCCTCCACGGCGGTGGGCGACCAGCGCAGGATCTCCGGGACGTCCTCGGCGGCGGCCACCACGTCGTCGTAGCCCAGCGCGAGCAGCGCCGTCGCCGGGGCGGGGGCGGTCAGGCGCACCGTCGCGGCCACCACCACCGCGCAGGTGCCCTCGGTGCCGACCAGGGCGCGGGCCATGTCGAAGCCGTTCTCCGGCAGCAGGTGGTGCAACTGGTAGCCGGAGACCTGCCGGGGGATGCGCCCGAGTTCGGTGCGCAGCGGCGCCAGGTTGGCCTCGACCAGCCGCCGGGTCTCCGCCGCGATCCGGGCCACCGCGGCCACCGCCTCCGCGTCGTCCGGGTCGGCCGCGCGCAGCCCGGTGCGGTCGGCGACCGCGTGCAGCCCGCCGGCGGTGACGATCTCCAGGGACTCCACATGGGAGCCGGTCCGCCCGTGCCGCACGGAGCGGTTGCCGCAGGCGTCGTTGCCGATCATGCCGCCGAGGGTGCAGCGGCTGTGCGAGGACGGGTCGGGGCCGAAGGTCAGGCCGTGCCGCGCGGCGGCGTCCCGCAGGTCGTCCAGGACCACCCCGGCCTCGACCCGGGCGGTGCGCGCCAGCGGGTCCAGGGCCAGGACGCGGTTCATGTGACGGGACAGGTCGAGCACGACGCCGGGGCCCACGGCGTTGCCCGCCATGCTGGTGCCGCCGCCGCGCGGGGTGACGGGGACGCCGAGGCCGCGGCAGGCCCGCAGCACGGCGGACACCTCGCCGGGGGTGCGCGGGAAGACCACGGCCAGCGGCGGCACCCGGTAGTTGGAGGCGTCGTAGGCGTACGGGGCGACGCGGCCCGCACCGGTCTCGGCCCGCAGGCCGGGAGCGGTCTCGGCGAGCAGGCGCAGCAGGTCGCCGGTGACGGCCGCGCGGTCGCTCATCGCGCGAGGGCCCCGGCCCGCACGGCCGCTTCCCAGGCGCGCAGCCCCTGATCGATCGCGGCCTCGTCCACCACCAGCGCGGGAATCATCCGCACCACGTGGTTCCAGGCGCCGCACAGCAACAGCAGCAGCCCCTCGTCCACCGCCGCCCGCTGCACACGGGCCGCGGCGGCCGGGTCGGGCTCGCCCTCCGTCGTGACGAACTCGCAGGCCAGCATCAGGCCGAGGCCGCGCACGTCGCCGATGCCCAGGTGGTCGGCGGCCACCGCCTCCAGCCCCGCCCGCAGCCGCGCGCCCATGGCCTCGGCGTTCGCCACCAGCTTCTCGTCGCGGACGACGTCCAGGGTGGCGCAGGCGGCGGCGCACGCCACCGCGTTCGCGCCGTAGGTCCCGCCCTGGGACCCCGGCCACGCCTTGCGCATCAGCGCCTCGGGGGCGGCGATGCCCGACAGCGGGAAGCCGCTGGCCAGCCCCTTCGCGGTGATCAGGACGTCCGGGACGACGCCGAAATGCTGGTGGCCCCAGAACCGCCCCGTGCGCCCCACCCCGGTCTGCACCTCGTCCATCACCAGCAGGAAGCCGTGCCGGTCCGCGCGCTCGCGCAGCCCCTCGACGAACCCGCGGGTCGCGGGCACGTACCCGCCCTCGCCCAGCACCGGCTCCACGACGACCGCCGCGGTGTCCTCGGGCGAGGAGATCGTCTGGAGGACGTAGTCCAGCTCCCGCAGCGCGAACCCGGTGGCGGTCTCCTCGTCCCAGCCGTACCGGAAGGCGGTCGGGAACGGGGTGACCACCACACCGCTCATCAGCGGCGCGAACCCGGAGCGGAAACGGGTGCCCGAGGTGGTCATCGAGGCGGCGGCGACGGTCCTCCCGTGGAAGCCGCCGTGGCACACGATCACGTTGGGCCGGCCCGTGGCGTGCCTGGCCAGGCGCAGCGCGGCCTCCACCGCCTCGCTGCCGGAGTTGGCGAAGAACAGGCTGTCGAGGCGCTCGGGCAGCACCTCGCCCAGCTTCTCGACGAGGCGCAGCAGCGGCGGGTGCAGCACCGTCGTGTACTGGCCGTGCACCAGCGCGCCCACCTGCTCGCGGGCCGCCGCCACCACCCGCGGGTGGCAGTGCCCGGTGCTGGTGACCCCGATGCCCGCGGTGAAGTCCAGGTAGCGGCGCCCGTCCTCGTCGTACAGGTGCACGCCCTCGCCGCGGGCCGCGACCACAGGGGTCGCCTGGCGAAGGTGTGGCGACAGGTTCGTCATGCGTCTCTCCAGCCCACTGGTCGTCGGTGGCTCGGCACGTCGAGCCTCGCCCGGCCCGCGGCCCGGGACAACGCGTGGCGTGTCCGGGCCGCCCGGCCGCTCTGGACGAAATGTCAAGCGGGCCCGACGGCTCTTGCGCGGGGCGGAACGGCTTGTCACAGTGACCTGGCACGTCAGGAGAGCGCCGTGAATCAGCAACACCGGGCGGTGCCGCCGCCGCGCACCCCGCCGCCGCAGACCCCGCCGCCGACCGGCCTGCCGGCCGCGGCCGGCGCGGCGGGCAGGCCGCTCACCGTGGCCGACGTGCTGGCGCTGCCCGTCCTGGCCACCGGCCTGCCCAGCGTCGTCGCCGGCGAGCACGGCCTGGACCGGCCGGTCCGCTGGGTGCACATCACCGAGCTGACCGACCCGGCCTCGTTCCTCAAGGGCGGCGAGCTGGTCCTGACCACCGGCATGCCGCTGCCCGAGGACTCCGGGAAGGTGCGCCGGTACGTGGACGAGCTCGCCGACGTCGGCGCGGCCGCCCTGGTCATCGAACTGGTCCGCAGGTACCACCGCCCGCCCGAGGCGCTGGTGCGCGCCTGCCGGGCCCGCGGCCTGCCGCTGGTGACCCTCGCCGGCGACGTCAACTTCCTGGAGGTCACCCAGGTCGTGCACGCCCTGCTCCTCGGCAGCCAGGCCCACACCCTGCGCAGGACCCAGCAGATCCACGACGCGTTCACCGCCCTGGCCCTGCGCGGGGCGGGACCCGAGGACGTGGTGCGCACGGCCGCGGAGATGAGCGGGCGCACTGTGGTGCTGGAGAACCTGGTGCACCAGGCCGTGGCCTGGGAGCCCTCGTGCCGCACCGAGGAGGCGCTCGCCGACTGGGAGCGGCGCTCCCGCACGGCCCCGCAGAGCGACCAGGCCGAGGTGCGCGGCCCCGAGGGCTGGCTGGTGGCGCCCGTGGAGTTCCAGGGCGAACGGTGGGGCCGCGTCGTCATGCTCCCCGGCCCGCACCCGGCGGCCGGCGGGCACCCGCGCCGGGCCCCGGCGTTCGGGCCCGAGGACGTGACCGTGCTGGAGCGGGCGGCCATGACACTGACCATCGCCCGGCTGATCCACCCCACGGGCTGGGAGCGCGGAGCGCACCGCAGCGCCCTGCGCACCATCGTCGAGCAGCGCCACCGCACCCCGGCCGAGGCCAGGGCCGCGGCCGCCGCCCTCGGCCTGCCCACGGACGAGGTCCACTTCCTCGCCGTCCTGGTGGACGCCGGGGACGAGCACTGCGCCGACCTCGAGACCGCGCTGACCCGGGCCTTGGGCGCCGCTCCCGCGCTGGTGGGACGGCTGGCCCCGGGGCGCGTCGGCGTCCTGCTGGCCCTGCGCGAGGACCGGCCCTGGCGCCCGCGGGCCGAACGCCTCGCCGGCGCCGCCCGGGACCTCGACCCCCGGGCCGTGGTCAGCGTCGGCTCGCAGGTCACCGACGTCTCCCGCGCCGCCCGCTCCTTCCGGGAGGCGGCCCGCGTCGCGGAGGCGGTGCCGCCGGGCTCCACGGGCAAGCCCTTCCACGAGCTGTCCGACATCGGACTGCCGCACCTGCTGCACGCCCTGCGGGAGGACGTCCGGCTCCAGGACTACGTGGAACGCCAGATCGGCCGCCTCATCGGACACGACACCCGGCACGGCACCGAGCTGACGGCGACGCTGCGCCACTACCTGGACGCCGCGGGCAACAAGACCAACGCGGCACGCCGCGGCACCATCTCCCGGCAGACCCTCTACCAGCGCCTGCACACCATCGAACGGCTCCTGGACCGCGACCTGGAATCCGGCGAGCACCGCGCGGAGCTGCACGTGGCGCTGATGGCACTGGAGGCGATGCGGCGGAGCTGAGGGCGCGCGGCGCCCCGCCGCACCGCCCGCCGACCCCCGGGGCTCCGCGATCCGTCGGGGGCGGTGAACACCTGCGCCCGGTGGCGCCGACGAGGCGGAGCGCGCCTGGCTCGCGGCGGCGGGCGAGGCCGGTGAGGAACCCTTCCCCGAGGCGGCTGTAGCGCCACATACGCTTCGCTACACTCGGTGGGCATGAAGCAGATCAACGTCCGGGTGGACGAAGAGGCGTACGCGGGGATCGAGGCACGCGCGGAGGCCGCGGGGCTGTCCGTGGCCGAGTACGCCCGGCAGGTCCTGACCGACGAGGCGAACGACCTGCGCCACCGGTTCCTGGCCGCCGGCGCCCACTTCACCGACACCTTCGCCGAGGCCTTCGCGGAGCAGTTCGGACCCGCCCCCGGCGCCGCCCGCCCCGGGAGCGGCCCCCGGGGGAGGGCCGCGTGATCGTCCGTATCGACCGGGCGTGGCTGCTGGACCTGGCGCATCTGCACATTCCCGGTGACCCCGACGTGACCGACTTCGGCACGCTCGCGGCCGCTGTCGCGCGCCATGCCGACACCGTGATGGAGGTCCCGGTCTACACCGAGGTCCATCACCGGGCCGCGGCCCTGATGCACCAGTTGATCCGGGTGCCGGCCCTGGAGTACGCCAACGAGCTGTTCGCCGCCGTCGTCGCGGCCTCCTACCTGACCGTCGGCGGAGCGATCGTGACCGTCCAGCCGAAGCAGGCCGCGAACCTCGCCGACCGGATCGGCCGCGAAGGCATGAGCGTGCGCCAAGTCGCGGACGAGCTCAAAGGATGGATCGCCGCCTGACCCGCGGGCGACCGACGACCACCCCGCCCGGCCGCCCGCTGGGCCCCCATGCCGGCCCCTCCGGGACCCGCGCCCGTCCACGACGCCTCACCGCGCCCCCGGGACTGCGGAGGCCCGGCCGCGACCTGGCCCTGCGCGGCGGTCGGCGACGCGTGCCCGAGACCGCGCCTCGGGGACGATCACGGCCGGTGCACCGGTGGTCCTCCTTCGTCGAGGCGATCCTTCGCGCAACCATGGTCGGGACCGATCGAGTCGTCGGTTGATCCTCGAGGGCCGGAGGGCGCGTATGGACATTCGGCAGCTTGAGTACTTCCTCGCGATTGTCGATCGTGGAGGGTTCAACCGTGCGGCCTCGGCTCTGTACGTGTCGCAGCCGTCGCTGTCGCAGGCCGTGCGGGCACTGGAGCGTGATCTCGGCTCCGAGCTGTTCCGTCGCATCGGGCGCAGGGCAGTGCTGACGGAGGCCGGGAGGGCCTTGATCGACCCTGCCCGGGAGGCCGTGCGGAGCCTGGAGACGGCGCGGGCGAGTGTCGCGGCGGTGCAGGAGCTGCGTGCGGGGCGCCTGGATGTGGCGTCGATGCCGTCGCAGGCGGTGGAGCCGCTGACGACCTTGGTGAGTGCCTTCAGCCACCGGTATCCCGGCGTCTCCGTGGCCATCAAGGCGGCGTTCACCTCGCGTGATGTGATCGACATGGTGCGCACGGGCGCCGTGGAGCTGGGGCTGCTGGCGTCCGCCGGTCGGGTCTCCGACAAGGAGGTCGTCTCGCATGCCCTGGGGCGGCAGCGCTTTGTGCTGGTGGTGCCCGCCGACGGCCCGTTCGCCGATCGGACGGCGGTGGACTGCCGGGAGCTCGCGGGACAGCGGCTGATCGTCGGGCAGCCGGGTACCGGGATGCGCGCCTACGTCGACGCGCTGCGGGAACGGGGCGTCGAGTTCACCGCCGCCGCCGAGACCGAGCACCGCGTGTCGCTCATGCCCCTGGTACTGGCCGGGGTCGGGCTCGCGGTGGTCACGGACTCCTGGCGGGACGTGGCCCGGCGGATGGGCGCCCGCGTCTTGGACATCGAGCCGGAGACCACCTTGGACATCGCCCTCGTCAGCCGCCGCGGCAGCCTGTCGCCGGCGGCCGCCGCGTTCGTCACGGCCGCCGGCTCGGCCGCCGGCACCTGATAGGCAGCGCTTATAAGGGACATCCGCTTTGCGTCTTGGACGCCCCGCGGACCGCCTTGCTGCAATCGACGGCATGACGAACCACCGCATTGCCCTGATCCCCGGCGACGGCATCGGCGCCGAGGTACTGCCCCCGGCACGGCAGGTGCTCGACGTCCTCGGCCGCCGCCACGGCTTCACCCTGTCCTACACGTCGTACGAGGACTGGTCGTGCGAGCGGTACCTGCGGGAGGGCGCCATGATGCCCGCCGACGGGATCGACCGGCTCCGCGACAAGGACGCGATCCTGCTGGGCGCGGTGGGCCACCCGGGGGTGCCCGACCATGTCTCGCTGTGGGGGTTGCTGATCCCGATCCGGCGCAGATTCCGCCAGTACGTCAACCTCCGGCCCATCCGTGTCTTCGAGGGCGTCGACAGCCCGGTGCGCGGCGCACGGCCGGGCGAGGTCGACATCGTCGTCGTGCGCGAGAACATGGAAGGCGAGTACAGCGAGGTCGGCGGCCGACTCAACAGGGGCTTCCCGGACGAGATGGCCGTGCAGGAGGCCGTGTTCACCCGGGCCGGAGTCACCCGCGTGCTGGACTACGCCTTCACGCTCGCCTCCCGGCGCGGCGGCCATCTGACCTCCGCCACCAAGTCGAACGGCATCGTGCACACCATGCCGTTCTGGGACCAGCTCGTCACCGAGCGGGCCGCCTCGTTCCCGCAGGTCTCCTGGGACCAGCAGCACATCGACGCGCTCGCGGCCAAGTTCGTCCTCGAGCCGGGCCGCTTCGACGTCGTCGTCGCCTCCAACCTCTTCGGCGACATCCTCAGCGACCTCGCGGCCGCGGTCGCCGGATCCATCGGCATCGCCCCGGCGGCCAACCTCAATCCCGAGCGGGACTTCCCCTCCATGTTCGAGCCGGTGCACGGCTCCGCGCCCGACATCGCGGGCCAGGGCATCGCCAACCCGCTGGGCGCGATCTGGTCCGCGGCCATGATGCTCGACCACCTCGGCCATCCCGCCGCGGCCAGGGACATCACGGACGCGATCGCCTCGGTCCTGGCCAAGACCGATATCCGCACCCGTGACCTGGGCGGAACCGCGACGACCGCCGAGTTCACCGACAAGCTGATCGAGCTCCTCTGAGCCGTCTCCGCCTCGGTGGGCGGCAGGGACGACGCCGTCCACCGCTCACCGGGCACTCCCGCGCCCTCTCCCTCGGCTGCTCCGCGTGACGGCCGACGTGCCCGTCACGCGCCGGGCGCAGATGCCTCTCGCGCGTCCAGGACCAGCACCGCGACGTGCAGGGACGTGCGCTGGAGACCTGATTCCAGGTCGCAGCCGAGGAGCCGTTCGATGGTGTGGAGGCGCTGGTAGTACGCCTGCCGGGACATGCCGGCGCGTTTCGCCGCGACCGACTTGTTCCCGGACGCCGCCAGATAGGCGCGCAGCGCCGGGAGCAGATCGCCGCCGTTGCGGTCGTCGTGCTCGATGAGGCGGGTCAGTTGCCGTTCCGCGTACCGCTGAAGACGGGTGTCCTCCCGCAGGACGCCCAGCAACTCCGGTAGCTGGACGTCGGCGGGGACGTAGAACCACCGCTCCGGGGAGGCCGGAGTGATGGCCTCGGCCGTCTGCTCCGCCTCCTGCCACGACCGGGCGATCCCGGCGAGGTCGGTCACCCCGGGGCCGACGGCGACCACGGCCTGCGGTCCGAGCTCCTCCCGGGTCAGACGGCCGATCCGCTCGGCGACCGGCTGCCAGGCGCTCGCCTGTGCCAGTGCCATGAGCACGCCGATCCGCCCCGGGGCCGTCGCGCCGACCAGGGCGCGGACGCCGGTCTGCGCCAGCGCCTTCGCGATGTGTTCGTCGAGGTGCTCACCCTCGGTGCCGGTGTACGGGTGGCGGATGACCACGGCGAAGAGCCGGTGCCCGAGGGCAGGGAGCCCCAGGGCCTCGGCGCGGGCGCGGGCGTCCGCGGGGGAGCGGAAACGCCGCTGGTACAGGTCCCGCAGTACGGAGCGGTGGGCCCGACGCTCCCACCAGGCCTGCCCGGCCAGGCGCGCCATGCTCAGCGCGACCGCCGCGCGCTCCAGCACCAGGACGTGTTCCGGGTCGGGCTCGGCGTTCAGCCGGCCCTCCAGGAGGACCAGCCGCCCGCACGGTCCGTGGTGGTCCTGCACCGGCGCGACCAGCCATCCCTCCGGGCCGCTCGGCGTGATCTTCTCCGGCGTCGGGGCGGCCCGCGACCGCCGCGACCAGGCCGACACCACCGGTTCGTACGGTCGGCCGAGCAGCTCGCACATCAGGATCCGGTGGGTGAGATCCTCCAGCACCACGGGTACTCCGGTGAGCTCCGCGGTGGTGTGCACCAGTTCCTCGGGGGCCGCGTCCCGCAGCGTCAGGGCGGTGAAGATGTCCTGTATGTCCCTCCCGCGACGCAACAGGGCCCCCTGCGCGTCGAGGATGAGCGCGTGCACCGTCTGTGTGACGTCGATGAACCGGACGCCACGGGCCAGCTCGACCAGCGGCACTTCACGGGCGCGGCACGCCGCCACCAGCTCGTCGGGCACCTTCCGGTACCGGTAGCCGAGCTCCACGATCAGGCCGGCCGCGCCGACGTCGGCGAGCTGGTCGACGTAGCCGCGCAGCTCGGAGGCGTCCTCGGGATACGGCATGCCGGTCGTCAGCACCAGCTCGCCGCCCTCCAGGAAATCGGCGGGATTGAGCAGCTCGGTGACATGCACCCAGCGCACCGCGCTGTCCAGATGCGACTCGCCGGCCAGTACGCGCGGCATCCCTTCGGCGAGCACGGGCAGGCGCAGTACCTCCCTGACCGTGGGGAAGTGTCCGATTGCGGGATGCCTGGGGTGCATAGAGGGTGCTTTCATCCGAGGGGGTCGGACTCACCCTCGCATCGGCCACTCACCGTGACAAGGGGCGGCTGGCATTTTGTGCAGTCCGGTCGTCCGCCGGGACACACCGTCTCAAGAAGGCCCCAAGGTGGAACACAGTGTGGGTTGACCTGCGGGTTCCCCCGGGCCGAAAGTGAACGCCATCCCCAGCGGGACTCGAACCGGAAGGGTACGCGAGGCGTCCGCGCCGTGCTGGGGCCCCACTGTCACCCAGACCACACCGCCACCCAGACCACACCGTCGAGAGGAGCGACCTCATGCGCGTCCCGAAGCGCGTCGCCGTGATCGGTGCCGGCAGCATGGGCAGCCAGGCCATGTGGCGACTGGCCGCCCGCGGAGCCGAGGTCATCGGCTACGACCGGTATGCGCCGGGTCACGACCGCGGCGCGGCCGGGGGCGAGAGCCGCATCTTCCGAGCCGTCCACCTCGGCGAACCCAGGTATGTTCCGCTGCTGCGGCTCGCGGACGGGCTGTGGGAGCGGCTCCAGGCGGAGACGGGCCGGTCGCTGCGACGCCGCAGCGGCTGCCTCGTGATGGGGGAGACCGCCTCGCCGTCCATGCGCCTCCTCCTCTCCTCCAGCATCGCCCATCGTCTGGATCACGAGGTGCTGGACCGGGAGGCCCTCGCCCGTCGCTACCCGCAGCATCGTCTCCCGGACGGACACATCGCCGTCCTCGACCGGCAGGGCTCCATCATCAGGCCCGAGGCGTCGGTCCAGGCGGCCGCCACCCGCGCCGAACAGATGGGCGCCCGGCTGCACCGCTACACCCCGGTGCGGGAGGTCGTCCCCGCGGCGGGAGGCGGCGTGCGGATCGTCACCGACCACGGCGCGGACCACGTGGACGCCGCCGTGGTGACCGTGGGCCCGTGGATCAACACACTGCTCCCGGACCTCCCGCGGACCGTCGACGTCCGCCGGGTGATCTGCTCCTGGCACGTGCCCACCCGCCACGACTGGTTCACGGGCGGGGCCCCTCCCTTCGTGCGCAGCACACCCCACGACTGCTTCGGGCTCCCGTCGCCCGACGGCATCTCCGTCAAGCTCGGTCTCTCCTTCAAGTACCACGCGCCGGTGCCCGAGCCCGAACGGTTCGACCGTACGGTCCGCCCCGAAGAACTCGGCACCTTCCGCGAGCTCATCCGTGAACTCATGCCCGACCTGAACCCCGACCCCATCAGGATGTCGGCCTACATGGAGGGCTACACGGAGTCCGGAAACCCGCTCGTCGGTCATCTCCCCGGCGAGGACGACATCATCGTCATGGCCGGATTCTCCGGCAGCGGCTTCAAGCTCTCGCCCGCGATGGGTGAGATCGCCGCCGACCTGGCGCTCGACGGCACCACTGAGCACCCCGTCGACTTCCTCGCTCCGGCGGGAGTCGGCGCCGCCTGACCCCCGGCGATCGTCGACGGCCTGTCACCCCCCGATCGACATCTCTGTCATGAGCATGTCCAAAAGACCTGGGCGCCGGCCGCAACCGGTTCCCCGAAGCAAGAAGGTGGAGCACTTCCATGCCCATTCCCTCGTTCCAGTTCCGCCCGAAGTACGTCTCGTTCGACTGCTACGGCACGTTGATCGAGTGGCCGATGAACCCCATCACGTACGAGCTCGTCGGCGACCAGATCCCGGCCGAGCGGTGGGACCAGTTCATCAAGGAGTTCCGCGGCTACCGCTACGACCAGGTCCGCGGCGAGTACTACCCCTACGAGCAGGTGCTCCAGGACTCCTTCGAGCGGGTCTGCCGCAAGTGGGGCGTGAAGGCGGCCCCGGACGCGGGCAAGCGGTTCGCCGACGGTGTGCGGAGCTGGGGCCCGCACGCCGACGTGCCGGCGCCGCTGAAGAAGATGGGCGAGCACTACAAGCTGGTGATCCTCTCCAACGCCGACGACTCCATCCTCGCGGAGAGCGTGCCCCGGCTCGGGGCGGACTTCCACGCGATCCTCACCGCGGAGCAGGCCGGCTACTACAAGCCCCGGTACGCCGCGTTCGAGTACATGCTCGACCGGCTCGACGCGTCCCCCGAGGACTTCCTGCACGTCGCCTCGCACACCCGCTACGACCTGATGCCGATGCACGACATGGGCTTCCGCAACCTCATCCTCCTGGACCGTGGCTGCGACCCGGTCACCCACGGCTACGACTACGTGACGGTGAAGTCCCTGGACGAGGTCAACCGGATGCTCGGCATCTGACACGCGACGCACACCCGCTCACCCAGCACCTTCTTCGAGGTGGGCCCCGGTCCCGCGCGGCCGCCCATGAGCCCCGCGCGGTTCCGTCCGCGACTCACGGCGTCCCGGCTCCCCACGTCGGGACCCGTGCGTCGTCCCCGCATCACGGATTCCCCGAATCCCCAGCGTTCTCCAGGAGGCACCGCCATGGAAAGCAACCGGATAGGCCGCAGAGCCGTACTCCGCACCGCAGGCGCCGCGGCCGCCGCCGCCGCGATGACCGGCTGCGGCACCCTCATGGGCAACAGCCAGAGCCGCGGCTCGTCGGGCGGCGGCAAGAAGAGGCTCGTCGTCAGCAACAGCGGTGGCTCGTACCACGACGCCTTGACCAAGGCGATCTACGAGCCGTTCGCCAAGGAGACGGGCATTGCGGTCACGACGGTCAACTACCAGTCGGCGCAGATCATCGCCCAGGTCAGGCAGGGCCGTCCGCAGGTGGACCTGATGGACAACACACTGCTGAACTTCGCGAAAATGGCCCGGCTTGAGTGTCTCGAGCCGGTGGACCACGACCGGCTGAAGAGTGTCGAGGGCGCCGGGATCGCGCGGCACAACCTGCCGGAGTACGCGGTCGGCAAGAACGTGTGGGCGAGCGTGATGGCCTACCGCACGGACAGCCTCAAGCGTGTCCCGAAGAGCTGGGCCGACTTCTGGAACACGGACTCCTACAAGGGGCCGCGCTCGCTCCAGAGCGCGGAGGTGGACCTGCCGGAGCTGGAGTTCGCGCTGCTGGCCGACGGGGTGCCGCTGGACGGTCTGTACCCGCTGGATCTGGACCGGGCGTTCGCGGCCATGTCGCGGATCCGCGGTGACGTGAAGAAGTTCTGGAACACCGGCGCCCTGCCGGCCGTCCTGATCGGCCGCAAGGAAGTCGTCATGACCAGCCTGTGGGGCGGCCGCGCGGACGAGCTGATCAAGCAGGGGCAGCCGGTCGCCTACCAGTGGAACGGCGCGCGCAGGATGACCAACGGCTGGGGCATCCCCAAGGGCGCGGGCAACACGGACGCGGCCTACCGACTGATCGACTTCTCGCTGCGTCCCGAGGTGCAGGCGGCGTTCGCCAAGCTCTTCCCGCACGGCCCGGTCGTCCCCGGCGCCAACAAGCTGCTCTCGGACGACGTCCTGGCCATGCTGCCGACCTCGCCGGAGAACCTCAAGACCGGGTTCGACGCCGATGTGGCCTGGTGGGACGCGAACCGTGACGCCGTCACCAAGCGCTGGCAGGAGTGGGCCGATGCCTGAGCGGACCCAGAGCCTCACCGCCGGAAAGCTGTCCGCCGACGAGCTCGCCGCCGCCCTGGCCCCACGCTCCTCCTCACCGACGGGCAAGTCGCTGTCGGTGACGGGGCTGCGCAAGTCCTACGGCGGGACGACCGTGGTCGACGGTGTGGACATGGAGATCGCGGCGGGTGAGTTCGTCACCTTCCTGGGCTCGTCCGGGTCCGGCAAGACCACCACGTTGATGATGCTCGCCGGGTTCACCGAGCCCGACTCCGGCGCCGTCAGGGTGGACGGCCGCGACGTCACCCGGCTCAGCCCCGGGAAGCGCGACTTCGGTTTCGTCTTCCAGCAGTACCTGCTCTTCCCCCACATGACCGTCGCCGAGAACGTCGCCTTCCCGCTGCAACTGCGGGGGGTCGCGAAGGCGGAGATCCGCCGCCGGGTCGGGGAGACCCTGGAGGCGGCGGGCCTGTCCAAGTTCGCCGGCCGCAAGCCCCGTGAGCTGTCCGGCGGCCAGCAGCAGCGCGTCGCCCTGTGCCGGGTCCTGGTCTACCGCCCACCGATCGTCCTGATGGACGAACCGCTGGGCGCGCTGGACAAGAAGCTCCGCGACCAGATGCAGACCGAGATCAAGTCCATCCAGCGCGAACTCGGCCTGACCGTCGTCTACGTCACGCACGACCAGGAGGAAGCCCTGGTCCTGTCGGACCGCATCGCCATCATGAAGGACGGCCGGATCGAGCAGTTCGACACCCCCCGCGGCCTGTTCGAACGCCCCCGGACTCCCTTCGTCGCCGACTTCCTGGGCGCCGCCAACTTCCTCACCGGCAAGGTCGAGGACGGTGGAGCACACGACTGCACCCAGGTGCGGCTGGAAACAGGCGGCGTCCTCACGGCCCGCGCCCACTCCTTCGCGCCCGGACAGCGGGTGCGCGCCGCCGTGCGGCCGGGCAGGCTGCGCCTGGTCAGCGCCGAGGAGAGCTGCTGTACCGGCACGGTCGAGACCGCGGTGTACGTCGGCTCGCTGACCAGGATCACCCTCCGCCTGGACGGTGCCGCGCCCGGCACGCCGCCGCTGCGGATCGAGACCGCCCGGACCCCACCGCGCGTGGGAGAGCGGGTCTGCGTCACCGCCGAGCGCGAGGACGTCAGCCTCTTCGACGAGACGGACGGGGGGTGAGCCGTGGCCGACACCGCTCTCGCACCCGCCAAGGTGCGCGTGAGAACGTCCGCGATACGCGGGCACCGCTCCCGCATCGCCCTGGTCAACGCCGTCCCGGTGACGGTGTTCCTCCTCGTCCTGTTCGTCTACCCGATCATCGGTGTCCTCTCCCTCAGCCTGGAGGGCGACAGCGGCGGTTTCACCCTGCACTGGTACGCCGACGCGCTCAGCGGGGCGAACCTGTCCGTACTGATCTCGACCCTGCGGATCTCGGCGGAGACCGCCGTGCTCAGTCTCCTGGTCGGCTTCGTCCTGGCCCACGCCATCGCCCGGATGCGGCCGGTGCTCGCCGCACTCGCCATGCTGATCGTCCTGGTGCCCCACTTCATCAGCGCCCTGGTGCGCACCTACGGCTGGATCATCGTGCTCGGCGAACACGGCATGATCAACACCGTGCTGTCGTCACTGCACGCGCCGGGCGCCCCGTACTCGCTGCTGTACAACGAGATCGGCGTGGTCATCGGCACCACCTCGGTGATGCTCCCCTACACCGTCCTCATCCTCCAGGGCACGATGCGGAACGTCGACGGCCGGCTCCTGGCCGCGGCGGCAGGTTTCGGCGCGAGCCGGATCACCATCTTCCGCAGGATCTACCTGCCGCTGGTCGCCCCCGGGATCGGCACCGCGGGGCTGCTCAGCTTCATCCTGTGCCTGGGCTACTACATCACCCCCGCCCTGATGGGCGGCGACAAGCAGACCGTCGTCGCGGCGCTGATCGACCAGCAGGTGATGAAGCAGGACCAGTGGAACTCCGCCGCCGCCTTCGGCGTCATCCTGCTCCTGCTCACCTTCGCCGGCCTGGGCGTGCTCGGCCTGGCCAAGCTCCGCCGCAAGAAGACCGCCGCACGAAGGAGCAGCTCATGATGGAACTGCCTCCCACCCGGGCCGGACACGTCGGCCGCGCCCTGAGCGCCACCGCGATCCTGCTGTTCCTGGCGATGCCCATCGTCATCATCCTGGTCACGTCCTTCGGCGCCGACGGCATAGGCACCTTCCCGCCCAAGGAGTACAGCACCCGCTGGTACGAGCGGATGGCCGCACCCGACGGCAACTGGGCCACCTCCATCGCCCTGTCCAGCCTGGTCGCCGCCCTGACCACCGTGTTCTCCCTGATCCTGGGCGTGACCGCGGCGACCGCCCTGGCCCGTGGCCGGCTGCCCCTGCACGCGGCCGTCTACGGACTGGTCCTGGCCCCGATGCTCATTCCCCAGGTGGTCATCGCACTCGGGCTGTTCCTGTTCTTCGAACCGGCCGGCATGCTCGGCAGCCCGCTCGCCATCGCCCTGGGGCACACCGTCCTGGCCGCGCCCGTCGCCGTCCTCATCATGGTGGCGACCCTGCGGGGCATCGACGAACGACTCGAGGACGCGGCGGCCAGCATGGGCGCCAGCCGGCTCACCATCGCCCGGCGCATCACCTTCCCCCTGGCCACACCCGGCCTGATCGCCGCCGCCGTGTTCTCCTTCATCACCAGCTTCGACGAGTTCTTCATCGCCCAGTTCATGTCCACCCCCGACACCCGCACCCTGCCGGTCCTGGTCTTCAACGCCCTCCAGTTCGACGTCGACCCGACCGTCACGGCCGTCAGCGCGGTCCTCATCGCCCTGGCCATCGTCGTCCTCGCCCTGGTCGCCCTCGTCCGCAAACTCGGCGGCCACCGCACCGGCCAGGACATCCTGCCCGTCGAACCCCTCACCTGAGCCTTGCGCCGGCACGGGCCGCGCCACCACTGGCAGCGCCGTCGGCCGTCCCCCTGATGGCGCCCGGCCCCGCGCCCCACTTCGAATCCCCCCGCGGAGGACCCGAAATGAAGACGATTCCCTACTGGATGGAAACCGCCGGGGTGTTTCCCGACCGGTCAGGAAAGCCGCTGACCGAGGACGCCGACGTGGTGGTCGTCGGCGCCGGCCTGACGGGTCTGTCCACCGCCCTCCACTGCGCACGCAAGGGCGCCCGCGTCACCCTCGTCGAGAAGGGCCAGATCGGCTCCGGTGCCTCCGCGCGCAACGGCGGCATGGCCAACCTGGGCTTCACCATCGGCGTACGCCAGGCCATCCGCCGGTACGGACTGGAACGGGCGCGCGAGATCTACAACTCCTACGGCAAGGCCGTGGACACCATCGAGCGGCTCGTGCGCGAGGAGTCCATCGACTGCCAGTTCCGCCGCGTCGGACGCCTGGGCGTCGCGTCCCGGCCCTCGCACTTCGAGAGCAAGAAGGCCCAACAGCGCGCCCTGGCCAAGTGCTTCGGACACGAGACCACGCTGATCGGCAAGGCCGAGCTGCGTTCCGAGATCGGATCCGACGCCTACCACGGCGGCCTGCTCGACCCGCTCAGCGCCGCCCTGCACGTCGGCCGCTTCGTGCGCGGTATGGCCGAGGCGTGCGAACGCACCGGGGTCGAGATCCACGAGCGCAACGCGGCCATCGGGGTGCGGCGTACCGCCGGCGGCCGGTTCGAGGTCGGCACCGAGCGCGGTCCGATCCGCGCCGGGCAGGTCATGATGGCCACCGACGCCTACACCGACAAGAACTTCCCGTGGCTGCGCCGCCGGCAGGTCTGCGTGGGCAGCTTCATCATCGTGACCGAGCCGCTCGGCGAGGAACTGGCCCGGGACATCATCCCCAAGGCCCGCCTCATCGTCGACTCCAACAAGGTCTGCCACTACTTCCGGCTCACCCCGGACAACCGGCTGCTGTTCGGCGGCCGCGCCCGCTTCGCACCGTCCGACCCCACCTCGGACAAGAAGAGCGGAGCCATCCTGTTCCGTGAGATGTGCGAGATCTTCCCCCAGCTCTCCCGGACCAGGATCGAGTACGTGTGGGGCGGCTCCGTCGGTTTCGCCATGGACCGCATCGTGCACGCGGGGCAGACCGAGGACGGCGTCCACTACTCCATGGGTTACGCGGGCCACGGCGTGCAGATGGCCACGCACATGGGGCAGGTCATGGCCGAGGTGATGGACGGCCGCCCCGAGGTCAGCCCCGTCCGCGACCTGGCCCCGCCCCGCATCCCCCTCTACAACGGCACCGCCTGGTTCCTGCCCTTCGCGGGCGCCTACTACAAGACGCTGGACCGCATCCGCTGACCGGTCAGCGGCCCCTCCGCACAGACAAGGAAACACCCACGATGACTGTCGTCCGTGACGTTCCCAAGCAACTGTTCATCGGCGGCGCCTGGCAGGACGCCGAGTCCGGCCGGACCCTGTCCGTCGACGACCCGGCCACCGGCGAGGAACTGTGCCGGGTCGCCGACGCCTCACCCGCAGACGGCCGCCGTGCCGTCGAGGCGGCGGTCGCCGCGCAGGCCGCCTGGGCCGCCACCGCGCCCAGGGCGCGCAGCGAGATCCTGCGCCGCGCCTACGACATCATCGTCGCGCGCACCGAGGACCTCGCGCTGCTGATGACCCTGGAGATGGGCAAGCCCCTGGCCGAGGCGCGTGCCGAGGTCGCCTACGCGGCGGAGTTCTTCCGCTGGTTCTCCGAGGAAGCCGTCCGCATCGACGGCGGCATGATGATCGCCCCCGACGGCAGGAACCGTCTGCTGGTCACCCGTCAGCCCGTCGGCCCCTGCCTGCTCATCACCCCCTGGAACTTCCCCCTGGCGATGGGCACCCGCAAGATCGGGCCCGCCGTCGCCGCCGGCTGCACCATGGTCCTCAAACCCGCCCCCCAGACCCCCCTGTCCAGCCTCGTCCTGGCGGAGATCCTGACCGAAGCGGGTCTGCCGCCCGGTGTGCTGAACATCGTCACCACCACCGACGCCGCCGGCGTCGTCGAACCCCTCCTGCGCGGCGGGCGGATCCGCAAGCTGTCCTTCACCGGCTCCACCCAGGTCGGCCGGATCCTGCTGGCCCAGTGCGCCGACACCGTCATCCGCACCTCCATGGAACTGGGCGGCAATGCCCCCCTCGTCGTCTTCGACGACGCCGACCTCGACGTGGCCGTCGAAGGCACCATGGTCGCCAAGATGCGCAACATGGGGGAATCCTGCTGCGCGGCCAACCGCATCTTCGTCCACACCTCCGTCGCCGATGCGTTCGCCTCCCGCCTCGCGGCCCGCATGGCCGCCCTGAAGGTCGGGCCCGGCACCGAACCCGGCACCGACGTCGGCCCGCTCATCGACGTCGCCGGCCGCAGCAAGGCCCACGACCTGGTGCAGGACGCTGTCAAGCGCGGCGCCACCGTCCTGACCGGCGGTGAACTCCCCGAGGGGCCGGGCTGCTTCTACCCGCCCACCGTCCTCACCGGCATCACCCCCGACTCCGCGATCATCGACACCGAGATCTTCGGCCCCGTCGCCGCGATCCGTACCTTCACGACCGAGGACGAGGCCGTCGCCGCCGCCAACGACACCGAATTCGGCCTGGCCGCCTACCTGTTCACCCGGAGCCTCGACCGCGCTCTGCGCGTCGCCGAACGCCTCGAAAGCGGCATGATCGGTGTCAACACCGGACTGGTCTCCAATCCCGCCGCGCCCTTCGGCGGCGTCAAGCAGTCCGGCCTGGGCCGCGAAGGCGGACGCGTCGGCATCGACGAGTTCTTGGAGTACAAGTACATAGCCGTCCCCGTCGGAGCCTGACATGCCCGCCCGACTCGTCGTCCTCCACCGCGGCAGCCGGCCCCCCGGCACCGCGCGCATCGAACGCCTCGCGGACACCGTCTACGCCACCGAGGAGGAACTGCCCGCCCTCCTCCCCGGCGCCGACGCCCTCCTGGCCTGGGTGACCAGCACCCCGGCCGTCCGCGCGGCCTGGCCCGACGACCCGGAGAAGGCCCCCCGCTGGGTCCACGCGGCCTCCGCGGGCGTGGACTCCTTCCTGTTCCCCGCCCTGGCGGACGATCCGGGAGTGGTCCTGACCAACGCCCGCGGGGTCTACGAGGAGCCGACCGCCGAGTACGTCCTCGGCCTGATCCTCGCCCTCGCCAAGGACTTCCCCGGCACCTGGGAGCACCAGCAGCGCCGCGAGTGGCGTCCGCGCCCCAGTGACGTCATCACCGGGCGCACCGTGCTGGTCTGGGGGACGGGTCCGATCGGGCGGGCCATCGCCCGGCTGCTGCGCGCCGTCGGGATGCGCGTGCGCGGCGCGGGCCGCAAGGCCCGCACGGACGACGTCGACTTCGGCACGGTGCACGGTGCGACGACCCTGCGTTCCGCCCTGGCGGAAGCGGACTACGTCGTCCTGGCCGCGCCCCTCACCCAGGACACCCGGGGCATGGTCGACGCCCCCGTACTCGCCGCCATGAAGCCGGGGGCGCGGCTGATCAACGTGGGCCGGGGCGGACTCGTCGACGAGGAGGCGCTGGTCGCCCACCTCGCCGCCGGACGGCTCGCCGGCGCGGCCCTGGACGTGTTCGCCCAGGAACCGCTGCCTGCCGAATCGCCCCTGTGGGACATGCCCGGCGTGATGATCTCCCCGCACACGGCGGGCGAGACCGCGAGCGAGCGGGAGGCGCTCGTCGAGGTGTTCCTCGACAACCTCACCCGGCGCATCGAGGGCCGGCCGCTGCGCAACGTGGTGGACAAGCGGCGCGGATACGTGGTCGATGACACGCACCCCGTCTGAAGGGCGAGCGGCACGCTGCCCGTCGTCCCGAACAGCACTGAGTGCGGCCCGCGTCGGTGGACCGGTTGGGGCCGGGCGGCAGCCGCCGGTCCCATGGAACGCACCTCCGCCCGCGCGTCCGGGCAGTGCCGCCATCCGGCGCCCTCCGGACTCCCACGCTCCGGGGGTGCGCCGACACGGCCGACCCGGGCCGGGGCGCGCCGGGAGGCGGCCGTCACCGGGCCGGGGTCCCGACGCGCGGCGGGTCCGGTCAGTCGGGGGAGGTGGCGGTGAGGGCGTACCCGCCGTACTGCGGGCAGGTGCCCTCGGCGACGATCCGGCCCACGGGGAGGTGGCGGATCTCGACGAAGCCGCCGGAGCAGGCCACCCACAAGGTGGTGTCCGCCTTGAGGATGGTGCAGTCGAGTGCGATCTTCGTGCCGTTGCGGCTCGGGGTGCACGCCCCGCGGGACGAGTCGTGCGGGGGCGGCAGCGCGGCGGCGGACACGGCGCCGTGCTGCCAGGACACCGCGGTGGACACTCCGGCGCCGATCACGGCGGGCGCCGACGCGGCCGACGCGGTGCCGGTCCAGGCCGCGCCGAGCGCGGTGGCCGCGGCCAGCGCGCACAGTAACCGGGCGAGTCCGGGTCTGCGGGTACGCGGTGCGTTCAACGTTCCTCCAAGGGTGGACGAAAGGTCCGCACGCGGCCGCCCCGGGCACCCCCGACCGGCCGACGGGACGTCAGCCGGGCAGGCGGAGCACCGCGCCGGCGCACGGGTGGGAAGAGGCGTTCGTCGGCGTGCCACCCGTGGGACCACGGAGCCGTCTCCGGCCGGGTGGGCGGGCGGAGGGGTGGCCGCGCCGACATGGGCGATGATGTCAGCCCGTACCCGGCAAGGGAACCCTTGGCGTCCGATGTGCGAGCCCCGGCGTTCCGCGGATCGGAACGCCTGCCCCGGCCCCGCGGTACGCGGCCGGGGCCGTTCCGGTGTCAGCTCAGGGCGAGCGGGGTGGCGGCGGCGATGTGGGTGAGCTTGGCGGGGTTGCGGACGAAGTAGATGCCGGTGACGAGGTCGTCCTCGATACGGATCGCCATGACGCTGTCGATCTTGCCGTCGAGGCGCAGGAGGAGCGCCGGATCGCCGTTCACGGTGGTGGGCTCGCCGGTGAGGGCGCCTTCCTTGTCGCCGAGGCTGGCGAGGAGGAGGCGGACCACCTTCGCGAGGCCCTT
Organism: Streptomyces capparidis; assembly: GCF_054782095.1. Classification (NCBI taxonomy): domain Bacteria; kingdom Bacillati; phylum Actinomycetota; class Actinomycetes; order Kitasatosporales; family Streptomycetaceae; genus Streptomyces; species Streptomyces capparidis. The sequence continues at coordinate 119,032 of NZ_BAAGTD010000009.1, forward strand.
GACGGGCCGCAGCGCGGCGCTCCTGACGCCGCCGCCGTCGCTGATCAGGACGACGTCGGGGGCGAGCACATCGAGCACGCCTTGCAGGTCGCCGGTCTCCACGGCGTGCAGGAACGACTTGAGGGCGGCCTGTGCCTGGCGCGGGGAGACCACGTGGCGAGGGCGGCGGGCGTCGACGTGCTTGCGGGAGCGGTGGGCGATCTGGCGGACCGTGGCGGGGGGCTTGCCGACCGCCTCCGCGATCTCGTCGTAGCCGACGTCGAAGACCTCGCGCAGGACGAACACGGCCCGCTCGGTGGGTGAGAGGGTCTCCAGGACGAGCATCACGGCCATGGACAGGCTCTCGGCGAGCTCGGCGTTCTCGGCGACGTCCGGTGACGTGAGCAACGGCTCGGGCAGCCAGGGGCCGACATAGGTCTCCTTGCGGCGCCGCAGGGCCCGCAGCCGGTCGAGCGCCCGCCGGGTCGTGACGCGAACGAGGAACGCGCGCTGGTCGCGGACCTGCGCCAGATCGACCTCGGCCCAGCGCAGCCAGGTCTCCTGGAGGACGTCCTCGGCGTCGGCGGCCGAGCCGAGGATCTCGTAGGCGACGGTGAAGAGCAGGTTGCGATGGGCGACGAAGGCCTCGGTCGCCGGGTCCGCGGCGTGGTCTTGCATCCTCGAATCCTTCCATGGCGGCCCGTCCGGGGTCCGGGCACGGGGGAGCGGGCGGCGCCTGGGCCGCCCGCTCCAGGGAGCTACGACGTTCAGGGAGCTACGGCACCTGCGCGGGCCGACTCGCGCGCGGCCTCGACGCGCTGCCGCCGGGTGCTGTCCTTGCCCTTCAGGACGCGTGCGCCGGGCTTGTGCGCCTCGTCGGAGAGCTGCTTGACGGTGTGGGAGACGACCATCTCCTTCAGGCGCGCGCCCGGGCGGCCGCCGACGTAGAACCGGATGGCGGTGTCGTCCTTGCGCGCGAACTGGAAGATGCCGGCTCCGCGGCCGAGGCTGACGCACAGCCCGGCGAAGGCGACGCTGACGGCTTCGGGCCGTCCGCCCTCGATCCGGCGGAGCACGGCGTCGGCGGCGTGCGGGCCGAGCTGGACGGCGGACTGGCAGCCCATCCGGTAAGCCAGGCCCGAGGGCGAGGCCGCGTCCCCGGCGGCGACGATGCGGTCGTCGTCGATGCTGGTCAGGGTCTCGTCGGTGAGGAGGCGGCCCGCCTCGTCGGTGCTGAGGCCGCTGCGGGCGGCCAGATCGGGAACGCCGAAGCCGGCGGCCCAGATGGTCAGGTGGCCGCGTACCTCGCGGCCGTCGGCGAGGCGCACGGCGTCGGCCTTCACGGACGCCGCCTTGGTGCCGGGGCCCTCGAGGACGGTCACGCCGAGGGCCGCCAGCCGCTTGGCGACGAAGCGGCGGCCGTTCGGGTGGAGGTAGGGGCCGAGCTGTCCTCCGCAGACGAGGGTGACGGTACGGCCCGCCTCGGCGAGCTCGGCCGCGGTCTCGATGCCGGTGGCGCCGCCGCCGACGACCGTCAGCGCCGCGGCGGCGGGCGCGGCGGCCACGGCCCGGCGCAGCCGCTCGGCCTCCTCCAGGGTCGCGATCGGGTAGGCGAAGGTGTCCGCACCGGGCACTTCCGGCGCGCCGCTGCGGCTGCCCACCGCGTAGATGAGGTGGTCGTACCCGACCGTGCCTCCGCCGGCCAGCGAGACGGTGCGCGCCTCCCGGTCGATCCCGGTCGCGGTGTCGACCACGAGCCGGACGCGTTCGCTGAGGACGTCCTTGTAGTCGACGACCGCGTCGTCGGACCCCGCCACCAGTTGGTGCAGGCGCAGGCGCTCCACGAAGGCCGGGCGGGGGTTGACGAGGGTCACGGCCACGTCGTCGCGGCGGGTCAGACGATTGGCCGCGAGGACTCCGGCGTATCCGCCGCCGATCACGATGACTGCCGTCCGGCCGCCGGTGTGCTTCGTCATGGTCTCTGCTCCGTTCGCTCGGTCGTTCGCACACAAGGCGACGGACGGAGCAAACTTGTGACAACGTGTGGCCCGGAACACATCCGACGATGGGCCGGTGCCCGTTGGGCAGGTCACCCGGCTACGGACGTCGCGCACTCATGACCGGTAGTACCGCCCCGGTGCGAGTGCGCCCAGGCGTGCGCCTCCCGGTCGGGGAAGGCCCCGGACGCACCGCGAGGAAGGGGACGCCGACGCCCCGGCCGGCGGCGCGGCGGAGGCCCGCCGCCCCCTGGGGTGCCGCCACACCGCCGGCCGCGCCGCGGAGTTACGCGGACTCCTCCGGCGGCAGCTTGCGGCTGTTGATCGCCTCGGTGATGGTGTAGGCGGCGTCGATGAAGGCCCGCGCCTGCTGCTCCGACAGATTCCGGGTGGAGGTCTCCTCCAGGCCCTGCCACAGGGCTGCGATGGGTTCGCGCAGGGCGCGGCCCTTGTCGGTGAGGTGGACCACCATGACCCGCCGGTCGTGTGCGGCCGGTTCGCGGACGAGCAGGCCGGCGTCCTGCATACGGCGCAGGGACTTGGAGACGGTGGAGTGGTCCAGGCCGACGCTCTCGAGCAGTTCGGACTGGGTCTGGCCGTCCCGGTCCAGGAGCTGCATCAGCAGCAGTTCCTGTCCGGGGTGCAGGTCCATGGCGCGGAGCAGGGCGGCGGCGTGGGCGCGGTGGGCGCGGGCGAGCTGGAAGATCGCGTAACTCAACGGTCCGCCGCCGGCCGTCGTGGGGATGTGGGGCGTGGGGTTGTGGGGCATGCTTCCGTTTCCTCAGCCGGTGTAGGTGGGGTAGTCGGTGTAGCCGGCCGCTCCTCCGCCGTAGAAGGTGGCCGGGTCGGGGGAGTTGAGCGGCACGCCGGCGCGGAGCCGCTCGACGAGGTCGGGGTTGGCCAGTGCGAGGGCGCCGACGGAGACCAGGTCGGCCGTGCCGTTGTCGATGTCCTTGGCGCGGGTGGGGACATCGGTGCCGGGCCGGTTGAGGATCAGCGTGGTCGGCCACTGTGTGCGCAGGATGTCGAGGAGGGCGTCGTCGCCGAGGTGCGTCACGTGGAGGTAGGCCAGGCCGAGGGGGCGCAGTGCGTCCAGGAGCGCCGGATACAGCTCGGCGGTGTCGGACTCGGCGATGTCGTTGTAGGGGTTGCCGGGGGAGACGCGGATACCGGTGCGGTCCGCGCCGATCTCGTCGGCCACGGCGGCTGCGACCTCGGTGGCGAATCGGATGCGGTTGTCGAGGGAGCCGCCGTAGCGGTCGGTGCGCTGGTTGGTGTCGTCGGACAGGAACTGGTGCACCAGGTAGCCGTTGGCGCCGTGGATCTCCACGCCGTCCGCCCCCGCCGCGACGGCGGCGGCCGCGGCGCGCCTGAAGTCGTCGACAGTCGCCACGACCTCCCGCGTCGACAGTGCACGGGGCTCGGGCATCTCCTGGGGCCCGGACGCGGTGAACATCACGCCCTGGGGGCGGATCGCCGACGGGGCGACCGGCCGGCGCCCGTGGGGGGTGTTGTCGGGGTGGGAGATCCGTCCGGTGTGCATGAGCTGGATGACGATCCGGCCGCCGGCCGTGTGCACGGCGTCGGTGACCTTGCGCCACCCGGCGATCTGATCGTCGTTGTGGATGCCGGGGGTCAGGAGGTAGCCCTGGCCATCGGCCGAGGGCTGGGTCCCCTCGGAGATGATCAGCGCGTGCGAGGCCCGCTGGGCGTAGTACTCGGCGTTCAGGTCGGTCGGGACGCCTTCCGGTGTGGAGCGGTCACGGGTCATGGGGGCCATGACCAGGCGGTGCGGCAGGGACATGCCGCCGACGGTGGTCGGCGTCCACAGGGAATCCAGCATGACGGGTCCTTCGGTACGGCGATGACCGGGTGGTCACCGGGGAACAGCGGGTGGGGGTGGCGATGTGTGGGCGTGGTCAGTCGACGGTGAGGACGAGCTTGCCCCGCACGTGCCCGGCGTCGCTGACCCGCTGGGCATCGGCGGCCCGGCCCAGCGGGTGGGCCGTGACGGTGGTGACGAGCTTGCCGGCTGCGGCGTCCTGAGCCAGGGCGGCCAAGCGGGCAGTCGAGCGCTCCTGGGGTCCCTGGGAGAAGGTGATGCCCATCTGTCGCGCACTGAAGTCGGCGATGGTGACGATGCGCTCGGTGCCGCCCCGCATGGTGATGGAGTCCTCCAGGGCGCCCTTCCCGGCCAGGTCGAACACCGCGTCCACACCGTTCGGGGCGAGCGCGCGCACCCGCTCGACCAGGCCCTGGCCGTAGATGGTGGCGGTGGCGCCGAGCGAGGTGAGGTAGTCCTGGTTGGAGGGCCCCGCGGTGGCGATGACTCGTGCTCCGCGGGCCGTGGCGAGCTGGACGGCCAGGGTTCCGACCCCTCCGGAGGCGCCGTGCATCAGCACGGTCTCCCCGGCGGCGACACCCAGCAGGTTCAGGACCCGCTCGGCCGTCTCGCCGGCCACCGGCAGCGCGGCCGCGTCCTGCCACCCCAGGCCCGCGGGCCTGGGGGCCACCGTGGTGGCCAGCGCGTACTCGGCGTACGAGCCAGTGTCCGACCAGCCCAGCACCTCATCGCCGACCTGGACGTCGCTCACGCCCTCGCCCAGGGCGTCCACCACGCCGGCGAGCTCGCCGCCGGGAACGGCGGGGAAGGTCGTCGGGTACACGGCCTCCAGCATCCCGGAGCGTATCTTGCCGTCCAGCGCGTTCAGCCCGGCGGCCTTCACGCGGACACGGACCTGCCCGGGGCCGGGCCGCGGGACCTCGACATCCGCCTCCCGCAGTACTTCCGGGCCGCCGAAGCGGTCGAAAACGATGGCTCTCACAACGGCTCCCAACCTTTGCGCCCGCCCTATGTGGCTGGACACATAACCACCGTAGCAGTGAATCCGTGGCTAGCCAACTATTTGCTCGCCTCCCGGACCGCGCAAGATCGACTGCGGCCGTGCCGACCCCTTCGAGGTGCAGGCCGAAGCGGGAAGTGCCTGCTGGGGCCCGCCGCGCAGGCAGGCGTCGAGAGCGCCGCACCACCACCCGGGGCGCGTGGGCCCGCGAGGCCGGAGAGCGGCAGGTTTCTGTCGAACGGGTCGTCCGGCTTCCGTGCCGGCCCGTATCTCGGCGATGCCCGGGGAGCCCTTGCGTCGTCTCAAGAACGCCGCGGCGCCCGGCGGCGACCGCCGCAGGCGGTCGCCGAGCCCCGCGCGCCTCCGCCGCGGGAGGCCGTCAGCAGTGGAACCCGCCGCCGGGAGGGGCGCTGCGAGCGCACCCCCACCCCAGCCCCAGTCCCCACCGCCGTTTCGACACCGCCGCCGACCGCGGCCGCGCAGTCCTCGCCCGCCCGCGAGAGGATTGCTCCCACACGAAGGGCAGCACCGGGATCAGCGCCAAGGGGTGGAACACGACGTCCGCGAACGCGGTGGTGCCGGAGCCGTCGTACCCGCCCGCGGTCGCAGCACGACGATCCGGCTCGGTGTCCCCTGCGCCGCCGCCCCGTGATCGTCTGTGTTCCGGCGCGAGCGGCCTCGCCACGGGAGCAAGCCCCGTCAGGCCGTTTCGGGCTTGCGGGCCAGGAGGCAGGCATGCGGTCGGTTCACCCGTCCGCCGGGCTCCTGCTCCAGTCTCGCGGTGACGACGAGTCCGGCCCGGTCCAGCAGGCCGACGACGCGGTCCAGCGGCAGAAGGTACGACTCGTAGGACACCGGACGCCCGTAGGCCTGGGTCGGCCGCAGCCGTTCATCGCCGACATAGTCTCCCCAGAGCAGGTGGCCGCCGGGCGCGAGCGTGCGGTGGAACTCGGCGAACACCGTGGGCAGCCACTGCGGGGGCGTGTGGTGGGTGGAGTACCAGGCCAGGATGCCGCCGAGCTCGTCGTCCCCCATCTCCAACGAGGTCATCGAGCCCTCGGTGAACCGCAGGTCCGGATAGGCGCGCCGGGCCAGCCCGATCATCTTCGGCGACAGATCGACGCCGAAGGCGGACACCCCCAGCCCGGCCAGGTGCGCCGTCACACGGCCGGGGCCGCACCCCAGGTCCGCGACCGGACCGAGACCGGCCGTGCGCACGAGTTCGGCGAACCCCGCCAGCATCGCGCGTGACAGCGGGTCCATCTCGGCTGGGAGCGGGACGCGTTCGACGTAGTCGACGGCAACAGTGTTGTACGACTCGCGCACGGCGGTCAGAAAGGAGGGCTCGGCCATGCGGGCGACCCTAGACCAGGGGACTGACAGGTGATGGCGCCCGCCTCGTCGACCCGCGTGACACCACCGCTGCGGCCGCCCGCCGACGAGCCAGGTCCGGCTCGTCCGGCCCGCCCCCGGCGTCGGGCCCGCGGAGAGCGGGGGCCGTGGTGAGCGGCCACCGGTCACCGACGCGCTCGCCGGGACCCCTCCCGCGGCCCGCCGTCTACGGTCAGGGCTGACGTCGCCTCACGGCTCGGTGCGGCCCCAGCCCCACCTCCACGCCGCCGCCCACCGGAACCCGACGGGCTTCACGGTGGCCGACTCGGACAGCGGGTGAGCGCCGCGGCCGCAGCACCGCTCCGGTTCCCGGACCTCCTGCCGTGCCACGGGAGCCCCGCTCCACCGTCGCCCGCCTCATCGACACCAAAGGAGTAACGCATCGTGAAGCCACTCTCCCTGGTAGGCGCCGCCCTGGCGGTGCTGCTGTTCCTGGGCGGCACCCCGGCCCGCGCCGCCGACTCCCAGTCGCGGCATGACGGTTCCTCGTCACAGGACCGCACCCTGTCCCTGCGGACCCTGCCGGACTCCCGCGCGCAGGCCGCCGAGTACGTGGAGTGCACCTGGGACCACGACGGCCACGTGTCGTGGTGGTGGAACGCGTCATACACCCTGACCAGGGTCGACACCGCCGCCGAGGGGCACGTCGAGTGCAGTTCGGACATCTACGCCATCGAGTCGGAGCTGTACGTGCGCCATGACGCGACGCGCATCACCGTGGACGAGCAGAACTGCGTCTCCGACGACGGGGACGAGTGCTCGGCCTCGGACACCGCCGGAACGCACAGTTGCACGGCGGGCACCTGGTGCTCGGGCACCTGGACGACGGGGCACGAGCTCCGCCTGCAACTGGAGGACGACTCCTGGGACCCCGAGAGCTTCCCCGACCACTGCTCCGTCGAGGGCGCCGACGACGAGATCGCACGCTGCTACCGCGAAGGGCGGTCCCCGATCCAGGTTCCCCCCACCTTCCCGCCCGCCGCGGCGGTGGCGTCGCAGCCCCAGCCGGCCGTCCGCGCGCCGGCGCACGGTGGATGACACGAACGCGGGACTTGGGGGACACGGCCGCCGCCCCGGAGCGGGCAACATCCCGGGGCGGCGGCCGAGGCCGGCCTTCCCGCGGGCAAGGCCGGCCTCCTGATCGGAGCGCCCCACCGCCCGTCGGCACCCGCGCCCGCCGTCACCCCCCGGGCCCGGAGCGGTTCCGCTCCGGCGCCGCCCCGGGGGAGCGCACCTCGGCCAGGGTCGTGGCCAACGCCTGCCGGATGTGGGTCGCCAGGTCGAGGTTGCCGGACTCCGTCGCCTGCGCGTCGAGCCGTCGCAGGGCGGTGGTGCCCTCGTCGGCGCGGCCCGCCAGGATCATCAGCCGGCCGTCGAGGACCGACAGCCGTACCCGGTCGCGGTAGGGCAGGCGCAGGTCCTGTGCGGAGAGAAGAGCCCGGGTGAGCGCGCGGGCGTCGTCCAGCCTGCCCCGGTGGAAGGCGAGCTGGGCCTGGAGCGCCCGCAGCTCCTGGAGCTGGGGAGGGGTGCCGATCAGGTCGAGGACGGGGGCGGCCTCGGCCAGCCAGCGTTCGGCGGCGGCCACCCGGGGCGGGGACATCTGCAACGCGACGGCGGAGGCGGCGGCCCGCAGCCTGGCCCACAGGGACGGGTCGTCCTGGCCCCGGAGGAGATCCAGGGCCCTGTCCAGCCTGGCCATGGCGGCGTCGTCGTCGCCCTGACGGCTGCTCACCACGGCGGCCGTCCACAGTGCCTCGGCCGCCTGGGCGGGCGCGGCCCGGGTCAGCAGGTCCCGTTCCATGTCCTCGACGTGCCTGCCGGCCGCCTCCGGCCTCCCGAGTTCCGTCTCGACGCCGATCAGCGCCGTCAGCGCGGCCAGGGTGTCGGAGACGGACAGTTCCGCGGCGCGGGCGATGGACAGCGCCTCCACCGCCGCCGGCTCCGCCGCGCGCATGTCGCCCAGGGCGCGCGTGCAGCGGGCATAGTGCACGCGCGAGCGGGCCCGTAGCTCCGGTGCCGCCAACAGGTCGCTCAGCTCGACGAGTTCGCGCAGCCGTGTGCGCTCCCCTTCGTGGTCGCCGTCGCGGCCGGCGGCGCGGCTCAGCAGCCACAGGGCCTGCCAGCGGGCGGCGGGATCCTCGCCCGTGTCCTCCTCGACCGCGCGGCTGAGTGCCGCCGTGTCGTCCGTGCCGGGCGGCGCCGACGCCACGGCGGCCAGCACCCCGGTCAGGGACCTGCCGTCCGCCGGGCCGGTCAGGGCGGAGGTGTCGACGCCGAGCCGGCCGGCGAGATAGGCCACGGCGCGCTCGGTGGGGCGCCGTTCCCCCGACTCCAGGCGTGACAGGTAGCCCGTCGACATGCCTTCGCCGACGAGACCGGCCTGGCTCAGGCCCCGTGCCAGCCGGAGCCTCTTCAGCCGACGGCCGAAATGCGGCTGCTCGAGCATCTCCCCCCTTTGGTTCCGTGGCGCGATCGGCGGGGCCTGCCCGGCCCCCGCCCCCTGTGCGGGCCTGCCCGCTCGGGCACGTGGAGTTGTCACCACTTTATGGAGCGCGGCAGGCGGCGACAACCCATTAAGTGCAGGTCAACTGCCTCTTCGAGGGGCGGTGTCCGGCTCCGCGGGAATGTTTGCATCGGGGGTTTCCGGTGCCCGAAAAAAGCCCGATCGCAGAAGCGTTGACAGGTTGCCGAGGTCACTTGGCAAACCCTTGCCAGAGGGGTTGTCGACCCTTAGTCTCGAAAGCGTCGCGCCCCCCCCGTTGCGATCCCCTCTTCGTCTCGTGGAGGTTTCGTGCTGCCCAGCTTCGGTCCGGGCCCGCGTCCGGCCACCAGGATCGAGTGGCTATGACAACGTTATCCGCGGCGTTGTCCCCGTTCCGTTGCCGGCCGTCTCGGCGCCGGCTCCGCTGCCCGCTCTGATCCCACCCCGGGAGCCCGGCGCCCGCCGCCGGCCCGCCCGGGACGACGCGGACACCCGGCCCCCGCCACCGACGAGGTGCACCCGCCGTCACCGGGCGCTCGCCGACACCCAGGCACAGCGCATCGGTCCGCTCCGCGTTCGTTCACCCTTCCCAGCCCTCCCCCCGCGCAGGAAGAAGGACGGTACGTCCGTGGCGACCACGAGTTTCCCCGACGCCTCGCCCCGCAAGAAGACCGCCGCCACCCCGGCTCCTCCCGCCCGCCGCGAACCCGCCGGGAGCGGCGCGCCCCGCGGTGCCGCGCCGGCGGGCACCTGCGCCGCCCACGCCTCACCGGGGGACCTGGTCGTCACGGCCGCGGAACCCGAATTCGCCCGGCAATTCGGCCTGAGCGCCGACGAGATATGCGGGCACGGTCTTCTCGACCTTCTCCGTTCACCCGTTCCCGCCCGGCTCCGGGAACAGTTCACCGCCCTTTCCGCGGGGCGTCGTCGGCGCTTCACGGAAAGCGTGACGGGCCGGGACGGAACCGGTGGGAGATTCCTCGCGGAAGTCACCGGGGTCGCCGTACGGAATCCCTCGGGCGCCTTGGTCGGTGTGGTGGTCCTCCTGCGCCGCACCTCGGACGGGGTGTCCGGCGGGCCGGTGCTCAGCGCCCTCGACGCGCAGGTGCTGGAAGGGGTCGCGAGTGGCGAGTCCACGGTGCAGTTGGCCTCCCGTCTCTATCTGAGCCGTCAGGGAGTCGAGTACCGAGTCGGGCAGATGCTGCGGAGGTTCGACGCGCCCAACCGCCCCGCGCTGGTGGCGCGCGCGCACGCGCTCGGAGTGTTCGCCGCCGGGCAGTGGCCCCCGCGCGTCCTCCCGGAGCGCGTGCGGTAGCCCGGAACCTGGCTCACCGGGAGAGCCCGGGCGGCGGCCGTGGCGGTGACATGTGCACCGCCACGGCCGCCGGCGGGCGTCTCACGCCGCCGAGGGCTGCCACGCCTCCTGGAAGCGGCGGCGGGCGCGGAAGAGACGGGAGCGGACGGTGCCCACGGGCAGGGCGAGCACCTCGGCCATCTCCTCCTCGTTGAGCCCGTAGGCCCGCAGGGTGAGGACCTGCCGGTGCGCCCGGGACAGCCGCTCCAGCACATCGGTGATGTGCACCGCGTCCAGGGGGTTGGCCTCCTGCCGCGACTCCAGCTCGGAGCAACTGTGCTCCTCGCCGTAGCGCTTGGCGGTGCGGACGGCCTCGCGGACCGTCACCGAGCGCACCCAGCCGTAGAACGCGGCCGGTTCGCGCAGGGAGCGCAGGCCGCGGTAGATGGCGAGCAGCGCCTCCTGCGTGGCGTCGGCGCCGTCGTCGTGGGTGATGGACCGGCAGATGCGGGCGACGTAGGGGGTGATGCCGGTCAGCAGGTGGTTCATCGCGTGCTCGTCGCCCGACTGGGCTCGGGGGAGCAGCGTCAGGGGGCAGGGGAGTTCGCTGACGGTGGACATGTCGGGCTGGGGCTCCTTACGGCAGCCGGGTGGGGGGACCGTGAGCGGGGGAGGGGGTTCAGGCCGTGACCGCGTCGGCGGGCCCGGGTTCCGCCGCCGTCGCGAAGCGGAGGAGGCCGGCGCGCACGTCGTCGCGGAACGCCCGCATGAAGGACGGGCTGAAGCAGGCCGTGGAGTGCGGGAACTCGATGGACAGCCGGCCCTCGAAGGAGACGACGCACGCCATGACGGGGCTGCGTCCCGCCTGCGGGAAGTACTGCTCGCGGGCCGGCACCAGGCGCACGTCGACCGCGCGCAGCCCGGCCGGCAGTCGCGGGCCGGGGACGACGCCCATGTTGGTGGCGATCACCGTGGCCAGTTGCAGCACGGGAGCGCGGGGGATCTCCGGGGTGATGCGCATCTCGTGGAGGTGGTCGCCGCGGGCGAGGAAGTCGCTCAGACGGCCGTGCACGGTACGGGCCAGCTCCAGCGGCTCGGAGTCCTCGGCCACGTCCAGGGTCTGGAGGTGGGTGGTGACCGCGGGGACCAGCGCGGCGGCGGGCACCGGCGGGGAGAGCCGGGAGCGCAGGTCGACGGGGGAGAGGCAGCCGAGGGTGCGGGGGCCGTCGCCGTCCAGGCGCCGCCTGGCCGTGGCCAGCAGGGTCGCGGCGACCAACGCGTGCACGGAGACGCCCGCGTCGCGTGCCGTCCGGCGCAGTCGCGCGGTGAGGTCCGCGTCCAGGGTCAGCCGGCGCACCTCGATGTGCCCCTCCGGGCCGGTCCCCTCGCCGGTGGCGGTGTCGTACGGCACCAGCGCGACCGGGTGCCGCCGTACCTCCGCCAGGCGGCCGTCGAGGTACTTCGCCGTGTCGGCCTCGTCGGCCGGGGGCAGCAGCCGGCTGACGGGCTCGGGCCAGCGCGGCCCGGAGGGCTCGGCCGCGGGTTCGGCGGCGGGTTCCCCGTCGACCAGCGCCCGGTAGCGGTCCCACAGCGCGTTGTGCAGGGCGATGCTGCTGTGGCCGTCCGTGACGGTGTGGTCGATCACCAGGACGAACAGGTGGCTCTCCCCGTCCGGAGCGCTGACCAGCACGGCCCGGCTCAGCGGACCCCCGACCGGCAGGGGCCTGTTCAGCTCCGCCGCGTAGGCCTCCTCCTCGTCGCCCGACCGGGCGGTCAGACGGGGCCGTTCGTCCTCGTCCAGGAGGCGCAGGACGTGGCCCGCGCCGTCCTGTTCGATGCGTGACCGCAGCCCCGGATGGACCTCCGTCATGGCGTCGTAGGCGGCCGACAGCGCGGCGACGTCCACGGGTCCGCGCAGGGCGCAGGAGAGCACGGCCCTGCTTCTCTGGCCCACGTAGAGCGTCTCGACCGGACACAGCGCACGGTGCATGCCGTCAGCCTTCTTTCCGTCGTTCGTTGCGGGGGTCCTACGGCCCGCGATCGGTATGCCGCCGCGGCTGTCCGCGGGGGGCGGGGCCTTCCGAGAGTGCACGGCGGAACGCGGCCGAATCCAGCGCGGAACCCGGCGCGCGGGGAAGTCGCGTGATTTCCCTAGAAGTGGGAGGCCGGGAAGTGGGAACGGCGCCGCGCACTCCCCGGCAACGCATTCTTCAGGGAAACCCCTGAATCGGCGTCCGGACAGCCGGGTGCCGCTTGACCCGGCCCGTCGCGGTGGCCCACCGTGCTGTGCCGGAAGACCGGGGCCGGGCGACGCGATCGCCCCCGCCCCCGGCGTGCGACCTCCCCTTTCCACCCGTGGGCCCGCCCGGCGCGTACCGGCACGCGAGGGCGGCACGGAGCGGTGGCCGCACCCGTCCGATCCGGCCGGGCCTTCGCCGTCCGGGACATTACGGCTTGCCACGTGAGGGTTGTGCTATGTCACTCCAGGAGGACGAACGTCGACCGCTGTCCGGGGCCCAGGAGGGTCTCTGGTACGCCGGACGGCTCGCACCGGACAGCGCCGCGTACAACACGGCGGAGGCGGTGGAGGTCCACGGCCCCCTCGACACCGGCCTGTTCGAGACCGCGCTGCGGCGCGTCGTCGGTGCGGCCGACACCTTCGCCCTGCGGTTCGCCGACACCGACGAGGGGCCCCGCTGCCACCCCGCCGCGGACGCCGACGACTGGCCCCTGCACCGGGTGGACGCCAGCGACGCCGAGGACCCCGAGGCCGCGGCGTGGGCGCACGTCCGCGCCGACCTCGCGACGCCCGTGGACCTGGAAAAGGGCCCGCTGTTCGCGCACACCCTGCTGACCCTCGCCCCCGACCGCCACCTCTGGCTGCTGAGGGCCCATCACCTCCTGCTCGACGGCTACAGCTACAAGCTCCTCGGACGGCGCCTGGCCGACACGTACAACGCGCTGGCCGAGGGACGCGAGCCGGAGCCCGCCGGGTTCGAGCCGGCCGGCCGGCTCCAGGAGGAGGAGACGGCCTACCGCGCGTCGGCCGCGTACGCCCGCGACCGCGACCACTGGGCGCGGCACCTGGCCGGTCTGCCCGAGCCCGCCCGGCTCACCTCCCGTACGGCCGCCCCCACCGCGCCCTTCCTGCGCCGCACCGCCGAGCTGACACCCGCCGAGACCGGCGCCCTCGACGCCGCCGCGGCCCGCCTCGGCGTCCGGCGCGCCGACCTGCTGACCACCGCCACCGCCGCCTATCTGCACCGGATGACCGGCGCCCGCGACCTGGTGCTCGGCCTCGCCACCATGAGCCGTCTCGGCAGCGCCGCCCTGCGCACCCCCGGCACCGCCTCCGACGTCCTCCCGCTGCGCGTGGCCGCCGCCCCGGACACGCCCCTCGCGGAGCTGGCGGGAGCCGTCGCGGACGAACTGAGGGCGCTGCGCCGCCACCAGCGGTACCGGGGCGAGTTCCTCCGCCGCGACCTGGGCCTGCTGGGCACCGGACGCCGGCTGTACGGGCCGGTGCTCAACATCGTCCCGTTCGACGAGTCCCCGGTGTTCGGCGGGCACCCCACCACCTGGCACCACCTGTCCGGCGGAGCCGTCGACGACCTCCAGATCTCGGTGCGGCCCGGCGCCTCCTCCGGCGGGCTGTGGCTGGCCCTCGACGCCAACCCCGCCCTGTACGAGGAGGACGAACTCGCCCTGCACCGCGACCGGTTCCGCGCGCTGCTGCGCCGGCTGGCCGAGGCCGACCCGGCGACGGCGCTGGGCGACCTGGACGTCCTGCTGCCGGGCGAGCACCCCCGGGACGCCCCCGTGCGCACGTTTCCGGTCCGGCGGACCCTCACCGAGCTGTTCGAGGAGCGGGCGGCGGCCGTGCCCGAGCGGACCGCCGTCACCTGCGGGGACGAACGCCTCACGTACGTCGAGCTCAACGCCGGGGCCAACCGCCTGGCCCGGCTGCTGACCGACCACGGTGCCGGCCCCGGCCGGGTGGTGGCCCTCGCCCTGGAACGCGGGAGGCATCTGCTGCCGGCCCTGCTGGCCGTCCTCAAGACCGGCGCCGCCTACCTGCCCCTCGACCCCGGCCACCCGGCCGAACGGCTGCGGCTGGTCGTCGAGGACGCCGCCCCCGTCGTCCTCGTCACCGAGCACGCCCACGCCCACCTCGCCGGGGACGCGCTGCCCGTCGTCCGCCTGGACGACGGGCAGGTCACCGCGGACCTGGCCCGCCGCTCCGCCGCCGACCTCACCGACGCCGACCGGCACGGGCGGACGAGCCCGTCCGACATCGCGTACATCATCCACACCTCCGGCTCCACCGGCCGCCCCAAGGGCGTGCCCGTCCCGCACGCGGCCGTGGTCCGCCTCTTCGCCGCCGCGGCCGAGCACTTCGACTTCCGCGCCGACGACGTGTGGACGCTGTTCCACTCCTACGCCTTCGACTTCTCCGTCTGGGAGATCTGGGGCGCCCTGCTGCACGGCGGCCGGGTCGTCGTCGTCCCGTACGCGGTCAGCCGCTCGCCCCGGGAGTTCCTGGAGCTGCTGCACCGCGAGGGCGTGACCGTCGTCAACCAGACGCCCTCCGCGTTCGAGCAGCTCATCGACGCCGACCTCGAACGCGGCGGCGGCTCAGGGGCGTTGCGGTACGTCGTCCTCGGCGGCGAGGCCCTGCGCCCGGCGCGGCTGCGCCCCTGGGCCGACCGGCACGGCCTGGACCGTCCGGCGCTGGTGAACATGTACGGCATCACCGAGACCACCGTGCACGTCACCCACCACCGCCTCACCCGGGCCGACCTGGACGACCCGCGCCGCGGCAGCGTCGTCGGCACCCCCCTCGCCGACCTGCGCGTCCACCTCCTCGACGCCGAGGGACGCCCGGTGCCGCCCGGCGCGACCGGCGAGATGTACGTCTCCGGCGCCGGCGTCGCCGCCGGATACCTGAACCGGCCGGACCTGACCGCCGACCGCTTCCTCGACGACCCCTACGGCCCGCCCGGCACCCGCATGTACCGCTCGGGCGACCTGGCCCGGCGCCGCCCCGACGGCACCCTCGACCACCTCGGCCGCGCCGACGCCCAGATCCAGCTCCGCGGCTTCCGCGTCGAACCCGGCGAGATCGAGGCCGTCCTCGCCGCCCACCCCGGCGTCACCCGCGCCGCCGTCGTGCCCCGCCGCTCCGAGAACGGCGCCCTGCACCTCGTCGCCTACACCGTCCCGGCCGGCGACACCCCGGCGGGCCCCGCCGAACTGCGCGCCCACGCCGCCGCGCACCTGCCCGAGCACATGGTCCCGGCCGCCTGCGTCCCGGTGGACGCGCTGCCGCTGACGGCGAACGGCAAGCTCGACGTGCGGGCCCTGCCCGCCCCCGACTTCGCCGCCGCCGCGACCGGCACCCGGCCCGAGACACCGCGGCAGGCCCTGGTGTGCCACCTGTTCGAGGAGGTGCTGAAACTCCCCCGGGGGACCGTGGGCACCGACGTGAACTTCTTCGACCTCGGCGGCGACTCCCTGCTCGCCACCCGCCTGCTCGCCCGCCTGCGGCACGAGACCGGCGCCGAGATCCCCATCACCGCCCTGTTCGACACCCCGACCCCCGCCGCCCTCGCCCGCCGGCTCGACGTACCGGCGGACGCCGCCCCGCCCCGCCCGGCCCTCGGCGCCGCCGCACGCCCGGCGCGGGTGCCGCTGTCGTACGCCCAGGAACGCATGTGGTTCCTGAACCGGCTCGACGACGGAGCGGCCACCTACAACATCCCGCTCCTCGTCCCGCTCGACGCCGCTCCCGACGCCGATCCCGACGCAGGTCTCGACACCGACGCGCTCCGGGCGGCCCTCGGCGACCTCGCCGACCGGCACGAGATCCTGCGGACGGTGATCGCCGAACACGACGGCGCCCCGTACCAGCGCATCCTGCCGCCGGGGGAGCTGCGGCCCGTCCTGCGGCACGTCGACTGCCCCGCCGCGGAGACCGCCGCCCACGTCACCGCCGCGCTGCGGCACCGCTTCGACCTCACCGCCGAAAGCCCCCTTGCGGTCTGGGTGCTGGGCTCCACCCTGCTGTTCGTCCTGCACCACAGCGCCGCCGACGGTTGGTCGCTGCGCCCCTTCGCCGAGGACCTGAGCACCGCCTACACGGCCCGCCGCGCCGGCCGGGCCCCCGACTGGCCGCCGCTGCCCGCGCAGTACGCCGACTACACGCTGTGGCAGCGCGCCCTGCTCGCCCCCGAACCGGAAGGACCGGGCCGACTGGAGCGGCTCACCGCCCACTGGCGCACCGCGCTGGACGGCCTGCCCGAGGAGTGCACCCTGCCCGGTGACCGGCCGCGCCCCACCACACCGCGCGGCGGCGGCGCGCACGTCCGGACCACCCTCGACGCCGGCCTGCACCGCGCCCTGCTGCGCCTCGCCGAGAGCGAGGGCGCCAGCCTCTTCATGGTGCTGCACGCCGCCGTCAGCGCCCTGCTCACCCGCTGCGGCGCCGGTGCGGACATCGTCCTCGGCACCCCCGTCGCGGGCCGCACCGAACCCGCCCTCGACCCCCTGATCGGGCTCATCGCCAATACCCTGGTGCTGCGCGCCGACACCTCGGGCGACCCTGCCTTCCGGGACCTCCTCGCCCGGCTGCGCACGGCCGACCTGGCCGCCCTGGACCACCAGGACCTGCCCTTCGACCGGCTGGTCGACGACCTCAACCCGCCCCGCACACCCGGCCGGCACCCCCTGTTCCAGGTGATGCTGGCCCTCCAGAACAACGAACCCGCCGTCCTGCGACTGGACGGCGCCGCACGCGCCGAGCTGCGGCCCACCGCCACCGGCACCGCCAAGTTCGACCTCTTCGTGGACGTCCTGGAACGCCACACCCCCGAGGGCGCCCCCGACGGCCTGACCCTGCACCTCGAGTACGCCACCGACCTGTACGACACCGGCACCGCCGAGGCGTTCGCCCGCGCCCTGCACGACGTCCTGCGCACCGTGACCGCCGAGCCCGGCACCCGCGTCGGCGAGCTGCCCGCGCTCCCCGAGCGCACCCCGGCCCCGGCCGCGACCGACCCCGCGGAACTGGAGGACGCGGCCCTGTCCGTGCCCGGCATCCGCGACGCCCGCGCCCTGCCCGGCAGCGACGGCGCCCCACCGCGCCTGTACGTGGTGCCCGGGCGGGCGGACGCCGCCGAACGCGTCGAGGAGCTCCTGGACCGCGCGGGTCACGGCACCGTCCGCGTCACGGCGGTCAACGCGCTGCCCCGCGCCGAGGACGGCACCGTCGACACCGCGGCGCTGCGCGCCCTGCCCGCCGTGGACCGCGCCGCGGCCGGCGCCTGGCGGGAGCGGCTGACCCGGGTCCCGGGCGTCACCACCGCCGACGTGACGGTGGAGAACACCCCCGAGGAGCTGGACCGGCGCCACACCGGCCTGCCCGACCGGGCCGCGGACCCCGCTCCCGCCGCCCGCGCCGAGGGCGCCCGTGCCGTACCGGCCCTCAGCGAGGGGCCCGCCCTCACCGAGCCGTCCGTGCCGGGCTGGGCCGAGGCCCTGCGCCGCGCCGCCGCACAGGACCGGGGCGACATCGTCCACGTCCACGCCGACGGCAGCGAACACCGACGGACCTACGCCTCCCTGATCCCCGAGGCCTCCCGCGTGCTCGCCGGTCTGCGCCGGGCCGGTCTGCGCCCCGGCGACCGGGTCGTCCTCCAGTGCGACGCCACCGAGGACTTCCTCGCCGTGCTGTGGGGGTGCGTCCTCGGCGGCTTCGTCGCCGTCCCGCTGACCGTCCCCGCCTCCTACGACACCCCGTCGGCGGCCCTGACCAAGCTGGAGGGCATCTGGCGGATGCTCGGCCGGCCCTGGATCGTGTGCTCCGCCGGCCGCGAGGCCGGGCTGCGCGCGGTGGCCGCCCGCCAGGACTGGCCCGGCCTGCGGCTCACCACGGCCGACGCGCTGCGCGAGGCGCCCGAGGACCACGACTGGCACCCCGCGGGGCCGGACGACCTGATGCTGATGCTGATGACGTCCGGCAGCACCGGCCTGCCCAAGGCGGTGCGCCTCACCCACCGCAACGTCCTGACCCGCTCCGCCGCCACCGAACAGATCAACGGCCTCGGCGCGGACGACGTCTCCCTCAACTGGATCCCCCTGGACCACGTCACCGGCGTGGTGATGTTCCACCTGCGGGACGTGTACCTGGGCTGCCGACAGATCCACGCCCCCACCTCCTGGGTCCTCCAGGACCCGCTGCGCTGGATGGACCTCGCCGACCGGCACCGGGTCACCGTCACCTGGGCGCCCAACTTCGCCTTCGGGCTCCTCGCCGAGCAGTCCCACCGCTTCACGGACCGCGCCTGGGACCTGTCGCCGATGCGGCTGGTGATGAACGCCGGCGAGGTCGTCGTGGCCTCGGCCGCCCGCCGGTTCCTGCACGCGCTGAAGCCGTTCGGCCTGCCGCAGGACGTGATGCACCCCGGCTGGGGCATGTCCGAGACCTGCTCCGTGGTCACCGACGCCGTCCTGCCCGCCCAACCCGTCCCGGACGAGGGGACGTTCGTGAGCTGCGGCCTGCCCTACCCCGGATTCGCCATGCGGGTCGTCGACGAGCGGGGCACGCTCCTCACCGAGGGCGAGGCGGGCCGGTTCCAGGTCCGCGGCACCTCCGTGACCGGCGGCTACCACGACAACCCGGGCGCCAACGCGGAGGCGTTCACCGAGGACGGCTGGTTCGACACCGGCGACCTGGCGTATCTGCGCGACGGCGAGCTGTACATCACCGGCCGCGCCAAGGACGTCATCATCGTCAACGGCGTCAACCACTACAGCCACGAGATCGAGGCGTGCGTCGAGGAAACGCCGTACGTGGAGCGCAGTTTCACCGCCGCCGTCGCGGTGCGCTCCGATCCGTCGTCGCCCACCGACGAACTCGCGCTCTTCTTCCACCTCACCTCGGAGGTCACCGCCGATGCCCTGCGTGGGATCGCCGGGAAGGTGACCCGGGAGATCGGCGTCAGCCCGACCTTCCTCATCCCGGTCGAGCGGGACGCGATCCCCAAGACCGAGATCGGCAAGATCCAGCGCACCAGGCTCCGCAAGGGCTTCGAGGCGGGCGCCTTCGACGACGAGGTCCGCCGGACCCAGCTCCTGCTGGGCACCGCCGCCACCGTCCCCGACTGGTTCCTGCGGCCGGTGTGGCAGCGGACGGAACGCCCCGGGGCCCGGCCGGCGCCACCCGGCCGGCACACCCTCGTCCTCGCCGGCGGCGACCCCCGGGTCCGGGAGCTCGCGGAACGGCTCGCCGACGTACTGCGGTCCGGCGGGGGCCTGTGCACGGTGGTCGGCGAGGGGACGGCGTACGCCCGGCTCGACGCCGCGCACCACCGCGTACGGCCCGCCGAGGAGGCCGACTACGCCGAGCTGCTGCGGCAACTGGAGCACGACCGGCGGCCGGTCGACACCGTCCTGCACCTCGACGGGTTGCGCGGCACCCCCGCCCCGGAGCCGGCGCCGCAGGACACGACCGGCGCCGAGGAAGTGCTCGCCCTCGCCCGCGCCCTCGCCGCCCGGCCCGGCCCGCGACGCCCCGTCCACCTCGTGTACGTGACGAAGGGCGCCCAGGCCGTACGCCCCGGCGACCGCCCGTCCCCGGCCCACGCCATGGCGGGCGCGCTGCTCAAGTCGCTGGCCGAGGAGCTCGGCCGGCTGCGCGGCACGCACCTGGACCTCCCGCCGGACGACGGCACGGACCCGCTGCCCCTGCTGACGGCCGAGGCGACGGTCACCGCGGACGGCGCGGAGGTGGCGTACCGCGACGGACACCGGTACGTGCGCCGCCTCGCCGCCCTGCCCGACACCCCGCCCCGCGCCGAGCCGCCCGCGCACGACGGCTTCACCCTCCTCACCGGCGGCCTGGGCGGCGTCGGCGCCGAGATCGCCGCCCACCTGCTGCGCACCCCCGGCACCCGGCTGCTGATCGTGGGCCGCGCCCCGGAAGCCGAAGCCCACGCCCTGCCCCGCCTGCGCGAGCTGGGCGAGGTCCGCCACGCCCGCGCCGACGTCACCGACGAACACCGGGTACGGGCCGCGGTGGAGGCCGCCGGCGAGGCGTGGGGCGTGCCCCTGGCGTCGGTGCTGCACCTGGCCGGAACGCTCGTGGAACGCCCCGTGGGTGAACTGGACGCCGCCACCTGGCGCCGGGCCCTGGCGGCGAAGACGCGCGGCGCGTGGACGCTGCACCGGCTCACCGCCGACCACCCGGTCACCTCCTTCACCACCTTCTCCTCGGTGAACGGCTGGTTCGGCGGCGCCATGAACGCCGCCTACGCCGCCGCCAACGCCTACCTGGACGCCCTCGCCCTGTACCGCCGTAGCCTCGGCCTGCCCGCGCAGTCGCTGGCGTGGAGCATGTGGCGCGAGCGCGGCATGAGCCGGGGTTACGGACTCACCGCGCTCACCGAGGCCCGCGGCTACCGGCTGCTCGACGCGCCCGCCGCGCTGCGCTCGTTCGACCTGGCCCGCACCCTGGACGAACCCCACCTGCTGATCGGCGCCGACCGCACCGCCCCCTGGGTCCGCAGCCACGTCGTCGCCCCCGTGCGCCAGACGCGGCGCCTGGCCGCCCGCGTCCACCTGGCGGACGGCACCGACCTGGGCGCCCTGTACCGCGCGGCGGCCGACGGCGCCCGTGCGGCCGGCCTGTCCGACGGCGCGTGGACGCTGCGCTCGGCGGGCACCACCGCAGGCCCGGACGAGGCGGAGGCGGGGGAGGAGTCGCGACGGCTGGAGAGCCGGCTCGCCGAGGTGTGGTGCGGCGTGCTGGGCCGCGACCGGGTGGGCCGGGACGAGAACTTCTTCGACCTGGGCGGCAACTCGCTGCTCCTCGTCACCGCCCAGACCGCCGTCAACCGCGCCTTCGGCACCGACCTGTCGGTGGTCGACCTGTTCGCCCACCCCACGGTCCGGGACCTGGCGCGCCACCTGTCGGCCGCGGGGGCCGGTTCCCCGGCGGTCGCCGAACAGCCGCCACGGCAGGAGGCAGGCGGCCAGGACCGCGCCAAGGAGCAGGCACAGCGGCAGCGCGCCGCCCGCGCGCGCCGCATCGCACGGCACGGCAAGGACCGGGGCCGTGCCTGACACCACCGAGCCGGGAGAGGACGAGGCACAGGCCGTGCACGACACCAGCGCACCCCACGACGAGGAGTTCCCCGAGTTCCCCGCCGTCGCCGTCATCGGCATGGCGGGCCGCTTCCCCGGCGCCGACGACCTCGACGCCTTCTGGGACAACCTCGCGGCCGGACGGGAGGCGATCCGGCCCGTCACCGACGAGGAGTTCCTCGCCGCCGGCGGCGACCCGCGCGACCTGGGCGACCCGACGCTGATCCGGATGGTGTCGGCCGTCGAGGGCATCGACCGCTTCGACTCCGGCTTCTTCGGCTACAGCCCCGCCGAGGCCGCCGTCGTCGACCCGCAGCAGCGGCTGCTGCTGGAGACCGCCTACCACGCCCTGGAGGACGCCGGCTGCCTCGGCGGCGACCGCACGGCCGAGGGGTTCGGCGTCTACGCGGGCGCCGGCGACAGCCGCTACTACCCGTCCCACGTGTACCCGAGCCACGCCGGCCGGCCCGGCTCGGTGGAGCTGGTCCACGCGGCCACCGCCAACTCCCTCGGCACCCTCGCCACCCGCGTCTCCTACGAACTCGGCCTCACCGGACCGAGCGTGTCCCTCCAGACGGCCTGCTCCACCGCGCTGGTCGCCGTGCACACCGCCTGCCAGGACCTGCTGGACCACCGCTGCGACACCGCGCTCGCCGCCGCCGTCTCCCTCAACCCCTCGGCCGCGCTGGGCTACCGCCACGTGCCCGACGGCCCGTTCTCGCCCGACGGCCACTGCCGCGCCTTCGCCGCCGACGCAGCCGGCACCTCCTCCGGCGACGGCGTCGGAGCCGTCGTGCTCAAGCGGCTGGAGGACGCCCTCGCCGACGGCGACCGCATCCGCGCCGTCATCCGCGGCAGCGCCGTCAACAACGACGGCCGCCGCAAGGTCGGCTTCAGCGCGCCCAGCGCCGCCGGGCAGACCGAGGTCATCCTCGCCGCGCAGGCCCAGGCGGAGGTGGACGCCGGCACCATCGGCCTGGTCGAGGCGCACGGCACCGCCACCAAGCTCGGCGACCCGATCGAGGTGTCCGCGCTCACCGAGGCGTTCCGGCACAGCACCCGGCGGACCGGCTTCTGCGCCCTCGGGTCGGTCAAGACCAACATCGGCCACCTCGGCGCCGCCGCGGGCATCGCCGGGCTCATCAAGGCCGTACTGGCCCTGGAACACCGGCAGATCCCGCCGAGCCTGCACTTCGACCGCCCCAACCCGCTCATCGACTTCGACTCGAGCCCGTTCCGCGTGCCCACCGCGCTGGAGGACTGGCCCGGGGGCGACCACCCCCGCCGGGCCGCCGTCAGCGCCTTCGGTATCGGCGGCACCAACGCCCACGTCGTCCTGGAGGAGGCCCCGCCCACCGCCCCCGACACCCCCCGCCCGCCCGCGGACGGCCGCCGCCTGGTGCTGCCGCTGTCCGCGCGCACCGCCGGCGCCCTGCGCGGCCAGGCCCAGGCACTCGCCCGGCACCTCGAACGCCACCCGGACCTGCGCCTGGACGACGTGGCGCACTCCCTGCGCACCGACCGGCCCGCGCTGCGCCACCGCCTCACCGTCACCGCGGCCACCCGCGACGAGGCCCTCGGCGCGCTGCGCTCCGCCGCCCCCGCCACCCCGCCGCTGCCCGACGATCCGGCCCGCGTGGCGTTCCTGCTGCCGGGCGGCGGCACCCAGTACCCGGGCATGGGCGCGGAGCTGTACCGCGACCACACCGTCTACCGCGACACCGTCGACGAGTGCGCCCGCGTCCTGCGGCCCGTCCTCGGCACCGACGTGCGCACCGCCCTCTTCGAGCAGCGGCGGCCCGACGACACCGCCGCGTTCCTCGGCCTCGTGGTCACCGAGTACGCCCTGGCCCGCACGCTCATCGAGTCGGGCGTCCGCCCCGACGCGCTGATCGGCCACTCGCTCGGCGAGTACACGGCCGCCTGCCTGGCCGGCGTCATCGACCTGGCGGACATGCTGCCCCTGGTCACCGAACGCATCCGGCTCATCGGCGCGGCCGGCGGCGCCACCGTCGGCGTCGCCGCCCCGGCCGAGGAGATCCGCCCGCTGCTCGACGCGGACCTGTCCCTGGCCGCCGTCAACGGCCCCGGCGCCTGCACCGTCGCCGGCCACCTCGACGCCGTCGCGCGCTTCGAGGCCGAACTGACCCGCCGGGACGTCCCGTTCCGCCGCCTGCGCATCCCCGTCGCCGCCCACTCGCACGTCCTGGACCCGGTCCTGCCGGCCTACGAGACCCACCTGCGCCAGGTCACCCTGCGCCCGCCGCGCATCCCGTACGTCACCAACGTCACCGGCACCTGGGTCACCGACGCCCAGGCCACCTCCGTACGCCACTGGCTCGACCACACCCGCGACACCGTGCGGTTCGCCGACGGCATCGCCGCCCTGTGGGACCGCCTGCACCCCGTCCTCGTGGAGATCGGGCCGGGCGACACCCTGACCAAGCTCGCCACCGGCCGGCTCGCCGACGCGGCACCGGTGACGGTGACCACCATGCGGCACGCCAAGGCCGCGGCGTCCGACGGCTTCGTCCTCGCCGAGGCGCTGGGACGGCTGTGGAGCGCGGGCGTGGACAGCGCCCTGCCCCCGGTGCCGGGCACGCCCCGGCGGGCCCCGCTGCCCCCGTACGCCTTCGAACGCCGACGCCACTGGATCGACGCCCCCGGCACCCGCCCCACCCCGGATGACACTCCGGCCGCGGAAGGAACCGCCCCCGGCCGCACCCCGCGGCCCCGGCTGGCCACGGAGCACGTACCGCCCCGCACCGAACGCGAACGGGAGGTCGCCCGGCTCTGGGAGGACACCCTCGGCATCGACGGCGTCGGCCTGCACGACAACTTCTTCGACCTCGGCGGCGACTCGATGCGCGCCGTGCTGCTGGTGGGCCGGCTGCGCCAGGCCGGTGTCCTCGACGTCCCGGCGGCGACCCTGCTGGCCGCACCCACCGTGGCCGGCGTCCTCGCCGCCGCCGGCGAGCAGGAAGGGAAGACGCCGCGGACCGCCCCCACCGCGCTCGGACCGCTGCTGCCGCTGCGCGCCGAAGGCACCGCCACGCCCCTGTTCTGCGTGCACCCCGGCGCCGGCGTCTGCTGGCGCTACACCGGCCTGCTGCCCCACCTCGGCGGCGACCAGCCCGTCTACGGCATCCAGGCGGCCGGCCTCGACGGCACCCGGCCGCCCGCGCCGGACGCCACCGCCATGGTCGCCCACTACCTCGACCTGGTGCGCCAGGTGCAGCCGCACGGTCCGTACCGGCTGCTGGGCTGGTCCTACGGCGGATTCGTCGCCCACGCCATGGCCTGCGCCCTCCAGCGCGACGGCGAGCGCGTGGAACTCCTCGCCATGCTCGACGCCCCCCAGCCGCACGGCACCGCCCACGACCCCGACGCGGCCGAACGCCAGGTGGCGGCCCTGCTGTCCAGGGTGGCCGGGCTCCCCGCCGACCCGGGGGCAGCCGTGGAGACCGTCCTGGAGCGCATCGACGCCCGCGTCTCCGCCGACCCGGCGAGCGTGCCCGTCACCCGCGCCGAGGCCGCCGCCATCGCCGCCGTCATGCGCAACAACCTGCGCATCGCGCCCCAGTTCGCCCCCGGCGTCTACCGCGGCGACGTGCTGTTCTTCAGCGCCGCGCGGGAGCGGCCCACCGACTTCCCGGCGGACCTGGCGGTGCTGCCCGGCAAGGCCGACTCCTGGCGGCCCCACATCGACGGCACCCTCCACGACCACCACGTGCCCTGCGGCCACTACGAGATGACCGAACCCGAACCGATCGCCCGCATCGGCGAAGCGGTCGCCAAGGCCCTGCGCGGCCCCGGCGACCGGGCCTCCATACCTCCGCCCCCTTGCAACCCCCGTTGAGGAGAACCAGCGTGACAGCGACCCAGGACCTCTATGAACTCGGTGACGCGCCCGAGATCGGCACCGTCCCGACGAAGATGTACGCCTCGCTCATCCGCCCCGAGCGCTACGGACAGCCCGTCGACGCCTTCCGCACCGAGGTGGTCGACGTCCCGCCCGTGGGCCGCGGCCAGGTCCTGGTGAAGGTGATGGCCGCCAGCATCAACTACAACAACGTCTGGGCGGCGCTGGGCTCGCCGCTCGACGTGATCGCCGCCCGGCGGAAGGCGGGCGCCACCGAGGACTTCCACATCGGCGGCTCCGACCTCTCCGGGATCGTCTGGGCGGTCGGCGAGGACGTCCGCGGGGTGCGGCTCGGCGACGAGGTCGTGGTCCTCGCCAACCGCTGGGACGAGAGGGCCGAGGACATCCGGCTCGGCGGCGACCCCACCTGGTCCGCCAGCCAGCGGGTGTGGGGCTACGAGGAGAACTACGGCTCCTTCGCCCAGTTCGCCGTCGTCGACGACTACATGTGCCACCCCAAGCCCGCCCGGCTGTCCTGGGCGGAGGCCGCCTGCTACATGGCGACCGCCGCCACCGCCTACCGCCAGCTCTTCGGCTGGCCCCCGCACACCGTGCGCCCCGGCGACCCGGTGCTGATCTGGGGCGGCGCCGGCGGCCTCGGCTGCATCGCCATCCAGCTCGTGCGGCACGTCGGCGGCATCCCCGTCGCCGTCGTCTCCAGCGAGGAGCGCGGCGAGTTCTGCCTCAAGCTGGGCGCCGAGGGCTGGATCGACCGGCGGCGGTTCGACCACTGGGGGCGGCTGCCGGACACCTCCGACGACGAGGCGATGGGCCGCTGGCTGTCGGGGGCCCGCGCCTTCGGCCGGGCCTTCTGGGAGGTGCTCGGCGAGCGCCGCAGCCCGCGCATCGTGCTGGAGCACTCCGGTGCCGACACCATCCCCACGTCCCTGTACCTGTGCGACAACGGCGGCATGGTCGTCCTGTGCGGCGGCACCACCGGCTACAACGGGGACGTCGACCTGCGCTTCCTGTGGATGCGGCAGAAGCGCCTCCAGGGCTCGCACGTCGCCACCGCCCGCGAGGCACGCGAAGTCACCCGGCTGATCGACCAGGGCGTCATCGACCCCTGCCTGTCCCAGACCTTCGACTTCGAGGAGATCGGCCTCGCCCACCAGCTCATCCACGACAACCGCCACCCGGCGGGGAACATGGCCGCCAGGGTGGGCGACCGGGGGTGATTCACCCCCGTTCAGCGGGGTACCCGCGGCAGAGTACGACGCACACGCCACCTCCGGAGGTACTCCCCATGGGCAAGCTGGGCGACCTGATGAACAAGGCCAAGCGGATGGCCAAGGGCCACCCCGACCAGGCCGACAAGGGCGTGTCGCGCGTCGAGCGCATGATCGACGAGCGGACCGGCAACAAGTACGACGCCAGGACCGACAAGGCCGCCGACGCGGTACGGCGTTCCTACCGGGACGGCGGCGGCACGCGGCGCTGACCCGATGCGCGGGTCTCCCGCCCCCGGCGCACGGGGACGGGAGACCCGCTCAGCCCGCGGCGCCGACCCGGCCGACGACGTAGCTGAACACGCCCGCCCCGACGCGCACCACCCGCACCCGCACCGCGTGTGCGGGTTCCGTGCGCGGGCAGACGCGCAGACCGTCCCCGTCGGAGCGGGCCCGCAGGTCGCGCAGGCTCCCCACCGGTCCGGCCGGGCGCTCGGCGTCCGGCCCGACGAGGGCCTTCCAGGCGGCCTCCTTGGCGGAGAAGAGCTCCGTCACCGACCAGGCCCCCGCCCCCGCCCCCGCCCCCGCACCGAGCAGCGCCTCCTCGTCCGCGCGCAGCACCAGACGGGCCGCGCCGCGGGGGAGGGGACGCAGTTCCAGGTCGCAGCCGAGCGGCAGGTCCCGGCCCGGGGCGCGGGCCACGGCGACGGCGATCCCGGCACTGTGCGAGATCGACGCCGCCCGGCCGGGCGGGAACACCGGCAGCCGCCCCGATCTGGGGATCTCCCCGCACTCCAGCCCCACCGCGCGCAGCGCCCGCCGGGCGGCCCGCCGGCCGGCCAGGAACTCCAGCCGGCGCCTGGGCGGCATCGACGCCGCCGCGGCGGCCTCGGCGGGCCCGGCCGGTTCCGGACCCGGCTCGCAGACGGCCGCGACGCCCAGCCCGAGCCCGGCGGCGGCCAGCGACGGCCGCAGCGCGGCCACGTCACCGCACGCCGCCCGTGCGGGCTCACTGCCCGCCGCCGCCCACGCGGCCTCAGAACCGCCCCGGGCCGGCCGCGACGTCTCCGTCCCGGCCGGCCCGGTCCGCGCGGGGCGTGGGCTCATCGCCGCCCGCCGCACGCGCTCACACCCGCAGCAGCTTCTTGACGATCTTCCCGGCGGGGTTGCGCGGCACCTGCTCGACGAACTCCACCCGCCGCGGGCGCTTGTACGGCGCGAGCAGCCCCGCGACATGCGCGAGCAGCGCCGCCGCGCCCGCCTCCGCGCCCGGCTCCAGGGCGACGTACGCCAGCGGCACCTCGCCGTAGTCCTCGTCGGGCATCCCGACGACCGCCGCGTCCCGGACCGCCGGATGGGTCATCAGGGCGCGCTCGATCTCCGAGGGGTAGACGTTCTGGCCCGCGCGGATGATGACGTCCTTGGTGCGGTCCACCAGGCTGATGCGCCCCTCGCCGTCGACGAAGCCGAGGTCGCCCGTCCTGATCCACCCGTCGAGGGTGATCTCGGCGGTGGCCCGCGGGTCGTTCCAGTAGCCCTGCATGACGCCCGGCCCGCGCACCACGATCTCGCCGATCTCGCCGCACGGCACCTCCCGGCCGCCCTCGTCCACCGCGCGGGCGGACATGCCCGGCACGACCCGGCCGCACGGGATGCGGGCGGTGACGTCCCCGGGGGCGGGGTGCTCGTCGGGACCGAGCGTGACGAACGGACCGCCCACCTCGGTCATGCCGTACACCTGCCGGAACCCGCAGCCGAGCCGCCGGACCGCGTCGGCGTAGACGTCGAGCGGCATGGGGGCGGCGCCGTACAGCACCTCCCGCAGTGAGGACAGGTCGGTGCGGTGGGACCCCTTGGCCTGGAGCATGAAGCGCAGCATCTGCGGCACCAGCCACATGTGCGTGGCCCGGTGCCGCTCCACCGCGGACAGCGCCCGCTGCGGGGTGAAGCCGGGCATCAGCACGACCGTGGCACCGGCCGCCAGGTAGGTCAGGGACACCACCATGCTGCCGTGGTACAGCGGACAGCAGTTGACCATGACGATGCCGTCGGTGGGACGGGCCATCACCAGCCAGCCGAGGGCGATCGCCCGGAACGACCCGCTGTCGACGGTCACCCCCTTGGCCTGCCCGGTGGTCGCCGAGGTGTGCAGCACGGCGATCGGGTCGGTGTCGGCGACCCGCGGCAGCTCCCGCGCCTCGGCCAGGGTGCCCAGCGCCGCGAAGGCGGGCTTGTCCAGCGCCAGCCGGATCCGCACCGACGCCGGCAGCTCCGGGTGCCGGTCCAGCAGGTCCGACTCCCCGATGACGGCCACCGCGCCGACGCGCTCGACGATCCCGGCGACCTCGGGCTCGGCCAGGCTGTGGTTCAGCGGCACGAACAGCGCGCCGAGCCGGGCCAGCGCGAAGTAGCTCTCCAGGACCTCGATCCGGTCCTTGGCGAGCACGGCGACCCGGTCACCCCGCCCGATGCCCGACTCGGCCAGCCCGTACGCCAGCTCAAGCGTGCGGTCGTGGAACTCCGCCCAGGTGACGCTGCGTTCCTCGTCGACCAGGGCGGTCCGGTCGGGCCAGCACTGGCGGTTGCGTTCCAGCAGTTGCGTCAGCCACATCACGCACCGCCGCTCGCGCCGGCGACCGCCCGCTCGGCCACGAAACGCTCGTAATCGGCGATCGTGCGCAGCCCCTCCACGTCCTCGGCGGTGATCTCCACGCCGAGCCGCTGCTCGACGAGCAGCACCAGACGCACCAGATCCCCGGAATCGATGCCGCTGGCGGCCAGGTCGACGTCGTCGCCGACCCGGTCGGCGTACTCGGCCGTACCGGTGAGTTCGACCAGCAACTCCCTGATGGTGCTCATGGTTTCCCCTCTCGCCTCGGCGTGCCGGCCGCCGCGCGGTGTACGACTGTCACCCCCTGAGGAGGAGGACGGGGCCGGGCCGCACTCCCCGGGCCGGCCCGTGAGCTTTGTCACGCGCCGGAACCGCGCGCCGCGGGGATAGCCGGGCCGCGCCGGGGGCCTCTTACCGCAACGAAGCCACCCGCTCCGCCCGGCCCCGCGCGGGCGGTCCCGAACCGAAGGAGTGATGCGCGTGCCCAGGCAGCCGGTACGGGTCCGCACCCCCGGACGGTGCCCGCGGTACGGCACCGCCGCGGCGGTCACCGGACGCCAGGTCGGTGCCCGGTGACCGCGCCGGCCACCGCCCCCGCCGCGGACGAGGGCGACCTGCTCGCGCACTTCGACGCGCTCCTCGCCGCCGGTGAGACGATCGAACCGCGCGACTGGATGCCCGACGGGTACCGCCGCATGCTGGTCCGCCAGATCGCCCAGCACGCCCACTCCGAGATCATCGGCATGCAGCCGGAGGGCGCCTGGCTCACCCGCGCCCCGTCCCTGCACCGCAAGTCGGTCCTCATCGCCAAGGTCCAGGACGAGGCCGGCCACGGTCTGTACCTGTACTCCGCCGCCGAGACGCTCGGCGTGGACCGCGCCGACCTGCTGGACGCCCTGCACCGCGGGCAGCAGCGCCCCTCCGCCACCTTCAACCACCCCGCGCTCACCTGGGCGGACACCGGGGCCATCGCGTGGCTGACGGACGGCGCCGCCGTCATCAACCAGGCGCCCCTGTGCCGCACCTCCTACGGGCCGTACGCCCGGGCGATGCGCCGCGTCTGCCAGGAGGAGGCGTTCCACGTACGGCAGGGCTACGACCTGATGCGCGCCCTGTGCGAGGGGACGCCGGAGCAGAAGGAGATGGCCCAGGACGCGGTCGACCGCTGGTGGCTGCCGGCCGTGGCGCTGATGTTCGGGCCGCCCGACACCGAGGCGGGCGGCGCCGACGCGCGGACCGCCGCGCTGGGCGCCGCGGTCTCCCGCCGCGCGATGGCCTGGGGCATCAAGCGCCACACCAACGACGAGCTGCGCCAGCGCTTCGTCGACAGTTGCGTCCCGCAGGCCGAACGCCTCGGCCTGACGCTGCCCGACCCGGCGATCCGCTGGAACGAGGAACGCGGCCACTACGACTTCACCCCGGTCGACTGGGACACCTACCGCCGGGCACTGGGCGACGACACCCACTGGGCGCGGCAGCGCATCGCCCACCGCCGGGCCGCGCACGAGGACGGCGCCTGGGTCCGCGAGGCCGCCGCCGCGTACGCCGCCGCCGAGGACGCCGCTGCCCGGGACGCGCGGGGAGGACAGGACGGATGAGCGGGACACGGGAGGGCGCGCCGGCGTCCTGGGAGGTCTTCGTGCGGGCCCGCCGGGGCCTGGCCCACCAGCACGTGGGGTCGGTGCGCGCGGCCGGCCCGGACGCGGCGCTGGCCGCGGCCCGGGACCTGTACACGCGCCGGGGCAACCCGCTGTCGGTGTGGGTGGTCCGCTCCGACGCCGTGCACACGGCCTCCCCGGACGAACGCGACCCGTACTTCGCGGGCGCCCGCCACAAGCCCTACCGCTACCCCGAGCACTTCGCGCCGCTGACCGAGAAAGGCCCCGAAGGTGAGCACGACCAGTGACGCCCCGGCGGCGCGCCCGGACACCCTGCCGGGCGGCCCGCCGTCCGTCGCCCCCGACCTGGCCCGGCACCTCCTGCGCCTCGGCGACGACGCGCTCGTCCTCGGCCAGCGGCTGTGCCAGTGGATCACCCGCGCGCCGACCGTCGACGAGGACCTCGCCCTGTCCAACATCGCCCTCGACCTGATCGGCCACGCCCGCGCCCTGCTCACCCGCGCCGGGCGGCTCGACGGCACCGGCCGCACCGAGGACGACCTCGCCTACGGCCGCTCGGACCGCGAGTTCACCAACGCCCTGCTGGTCGAACTCCCCAACGGCGACTTCGCGGTGACCGTGGCCCGGCAGCTCGCCTACACCCACTACGCCGTCCTGTACTACGAGACCCTCGCGCACTGCCCCGACCCCGACCTCGCCGCGTTCGGCGCCCGCGCCGCCAAGGAGGTCGCCTACCACCGGCTGCACGCCGACCGCTGGACGGTGACGCTGGGACGCGGCACCGCGCACAGCGCCCGCCGTATGCGGGACGGCCTGGAACGGGTGTGGCCGTACACCGCCGAACTCTTCGAGGAGGACGAGGTGCTGCGCCGCCTGGCCGCCTCCGGCACGGTGCCCTCCCCGGCACCGCTGCGCGAGACGTGGCTCGGGCGGGTCACCGAGGTCGTCACCGAGGCCGGGCTCACCGTGCCCGCACCCGCCTGGTCGGCCACGGGAGGCCGCTCGGGGCTGCACACCGAGGAGTTCGGGCCGCTCATGGCCGAACTCCAGTCGGTGCGGCGGCAGTTCCCCGGAGGCACCTGGTGAGCGGGACCGTACCGGACACCTCCCGCCGCTCCCCCCGGGAGGTGCGCGAACGGGTGGCGGCGCTCCCGGACCCGGAGCTGCCGGTGATCGCCCTCGGCGACCTCGGGGTGGTGGGCTCCGTCGCCCCGGCCGCCGACGGCGTACTGGAGGTGGAGATCACACCCACCTACCTGGGCTGCCCCGCGCTGCCCGAGATCACCGCCGCCGTACGGGAGGTCCTGACCGCCTGCGGCCACCCCGACGGCCGTGTCCGGCAGGTTCTCGCGCCGCCCTGGACTACGGACCGCATCACGCCCGAGGGCCGGCGCAAGCTCGCCGCGCACGGCATCGCCCCGCCCGTCTCCCCGGCTCCCGGCGGTCCGGTCACCGTCGGTCTCGGCGAGGTGCCCTGCCCGCACTGCGGCTCACGGGCCACCCGGCCGCACAGCGCCTTCGGGCCCTCCCGCTGCCAGTCGGTGCTGTGGTGCACGGCGTGCCGCGAGCCCTTCCCCCACCTGACCGCGCTGTGAGGCACACACCGTGAACACCGCAGCCCCCGCCCCGCCCGCCGCCTCCCCCCGCACCCGTTGGCACCGGCTCCGCGTCACCGAGGTCCGCCACCCGACCGCCGACACGGTGGCCGTCACCCTCGACGTGCCCGCCGCCCTGCGCCAGGTCTTCACCCACCGCCCCGGCCGGCACGTCGTCGTCCGGCACCGCCGCGGCGACGGCGAACTCCGCCGCAGCTACTCGGTCTGCCCGCCCCCGCACGCCCCCGGGACACTCCGCCTGGTGATCAAGCGGGGCGACCCCGACGGCTTCGGCACCCACGCCGCCACCCGCCTGGCACCCGGCGACCACCTCGAACTCTCCCCGCCCACCGGCGCCTTCGCCCTGCCGGAGCTGCCCGGCGCCCACCACGTCCTCCTCGCGGGCGGCACCGGCATCACCCCACTGGCCCCGATGGCCGCCCACGCGCTGCGCCGGGACCCGGCCTGCCGCGTCACCCTCGTCCACTCCGTCCGCACCGCCGCCGACGCCCTGCTGGCCGACGAACTGGCCGAGGTGAAGGACGAGTTCGTCGACCGCTGCACCGTCGTGCACGTGCTGACCCGCGAGGACCGGGGGAGCGGGGGCGGCCCGCTCGCGGGACGGCTCGACGAGGCCGGGCTGCGCCGCCTGCTGGCGGCCCTGGACGCCCGCCCCGGCCCGGACACCGCCTACGCCCTGTGCGGACCGCCCGGCCTCGTCGACACCGCGCGGCGGGTCCTGGCCGAGGAGGGCGCGGATCCGGCGCTCGTCCGCTGGGAGCTGTTCACGACCGGCGGGACGGCACGGCGGCCACCGGAACCGGCCGGACCGGCACCGCAGGCGGCCACACAGGCACCCGGGACGGGACAGGTCCGGGTCACCGCCCTGCTCGACGGTCGCCGCCGTGCCGCCACCGTCCAGCCGCACGACCCGGTCCTCCTCGACGCCCTGCTGCGGGCCCACCCCGACGTGCCGTACGCCTGCCGTGAGGGGGTGTGCGGCAGTTGCCGCGCCAAGGTCCTGTCCGGGCAGGTGACGGCCGACGGCCAGCACGCCCTGGACGAACGGGACCGGGCCGCCGGCTACACCCTCGTGTGCCGCGCCCGGCCGCGCACCCCCGAGATCACCCTCGACTTCGACGCCTGATCCGCAACACCCCCTGAAGCGAAGGAGACCCACGATGACCGCCACCGCCCGCCACGAGGGGAAGACCGCCCTGGTCACCGGAGGCAGCCGGGGCATCGGCCGAGCCATCAGCCGCCGCCTCGCCCGCGAGGGCGCCCTGGTGGCGGTCCACTACGGCCACGACCGGACGGCCGCCGAGCGGACCGTCAAGGAGATCGAGGGCGACGGCGGCCGCGCCTTCCCCGTGCACGCCGAACTCGGCGTCCCCGGCGACGCGGACACCCTCTGGTCCGCCTTCGACGCGGCCCTGGCGGAGCAGGACGCCCCGGCGGGCCTGGACATCCTCGTCAACAACGCGGGCATCACCCTTCCCCGCCCCCTCGCCCAGGTGACCGAGGCCGACTACGACCGGGTCTTCGCGATCAACACCAAGGCGCCGTTCTTCATCATCCAGCGCGGCCTGGACCGCCTGCGCGACGGCGGCCGGATCGTCAACATCTCCTCCGTCGCGACCCGTGTCGCCTTCCCGCCGATCGTCTCCTACACCATGACCAAGGCCGCCCTCGACTACCTCACCCTCTCCCTGGCCCAGGAACTGGGCCCCCGGGGCATCACCGTCAACGCCGTCGCACCCGGCTACACCGAGACGGAGATCAACCCCACCCTCGCCGTCCCGGAGATCCGCCGCCGCTACTCCGAGGCCTCCGTGTTCGGCCGGCTCGGCGACCCGGTGGACATCGCCGACGTCGTCTCCTTCGTCGCGAGCGACGACGCCCGCTGGGTGACCGGCCAGTGGATCGACGCCTCCGGCGGCGCCCACCTCGGTGTGTGACCCGTCCGCACCCCCAGGAGATGCCATGAACGACCGCACGTCCGCCCTCGACGAGCCGGTGACGGACGACGCCCTGACCCGGCCCTTCGCGGGCGCCAGCCCCTACGACACATACGTCCGCGCGTCCGTCCTCAACTCCCTCCAGCACCCCCTCACCGAGGCCCCGGACGAGATGGGCTTCCTCGTCACCACCCAGGTGATGGAACTGTGGTTCACCCTGATCGTGCACGAGTGGCGCACGGCACGGGTGGCCTTCGCCAAGGACGACCTGCCCGCGGCCCTGGACGCCCTGACGCGCAGCCGCCGCGCGCTGACCGCTCTGGGCGGCGCCTGGGCGCCCATCGCCGCGCTGACGCCCGCCCGGTTCAACGGCTTCCGGGCCGCCTTCGGCCAGGCGTCGGGGTTCCAGTCGGCGATGTACCGGCACATGGAGTTCCTCCTCGGCGACAAGTCCGCCGGGCTGCTGCGCGCCCACCGCGGCGACCCGGCCGTCCACGAGGCGCTCGCCGAGACCTACCGCGAACCGTCCCTGTACGACGAGGTGCTCGCCTACCTCCACCGGCAGGGCCTGCCCGTCCCGCTCCACGTCCGCGAACGGGACATGACCAGCCCGTACACCAGTGACCCCGGGGTGACCGAGGCGTGGCGGCAGATCTACGCCGGGCCGCCGCACCACCCCCACCTGGTGCTGGGCGAACTGCTCACCGACATCGCCGAACTCGTCACCCGCTGGCGTTTCGACCACGTCCTGGTGGTCCGCCGCGCCATGGGCGCCAAACCCGGCAGCGCCGGCTCCGCCGGGCTCGCCTGGCTGGAGCGGCGGGCGGCCCGCCCGGTCTTCCCCGAACTGTGGGAGGTGCGCGGTGACCTCTAGGGTCGTCTCCGCCTTCGCGGCCGAGGAGGAGCGGCGGGTCCTGAGCCTGAAGCCGGTCCTGGCACCGGTGCACGGCCGCTACGGCGACCACCCCCACCAGTCCTACGACGCCTGGCCGTCCGACGACCCCGACGCCCCGCTGGTCGTCCTGCTGCACGGCGGCTACTGGCGCTACGACCGCATGCACCTGACCCCGTTCGCGGCCTGGCTGTCCCGGCAGGGCTTCGAGGTGCTGCTCCCCGGCTTCCGCCGCTCCGGTGGCGCGGGCGGCCACCCCGAGACCTTCGACGACGTGGCCCGCGTCGTGGACACCCTGCCCCGGGGGCGGCCCTACGTCCTGGCGGGCCACTGCTCCGGCGGCCACCTGGCGCTGTGGTGCGCCGCCCGGGGACTGCTGCCGCCCGGCTCCCGCTGGCACACCCGCACCCTGCCGACGAGCGTCCTCGCCCTCGCGCCGATCACCGACCTCACCGCCACCCGCCGCGACCGCCTCAGCGACGACGCCGCCCTCCAACTCCTCGGCGGCGAGGCGCACTTCGCGGAGCGGCTGCCGGAGGTCGACCCCCTCACCCTGCTGCGCGACGCCGGCACCACCGGCGTCCCCACCGTGCTGCTGCACGGCGCCGCCGACGAGGAGGTCCCGCTCACCCAGTTCGGCGACTACGCGGCCGTGCACCGGGACCTCAGGACGGTCGTCCTGCCCGGCACCGGCCACTACACCCTCATCGAACCGGAAGCGCCCGGTGCCCGCGCGGTCGCCGACACCCTCCGGGACATGGCCGCCGCCTTCCCCCGGAAGGACTCCGGCCGCGCGGGCGAGGAGGCCGCACACCGATGACCACCGCACTGTCCGCCCCGGCCGACCTGCGGGAGCGAGCCGCACGGCTCGACGCCGACGATCCCCTGGCCCACCTCCGCGCCCGCTTCCTGCTCCCGCCGGGCGTCGTCCACCTCGACGGCAACTCCCTCGGCCCGCTGCCCGCCGCCGTCCCCGCCGCCCTGGACGACGTGGTGCGGCGCCAGTGGGGCACCGGCCTCATCGGCTCCTGGAACGCGAACGGCTGGTGGGAGGCGCCCCTGCGGGTGGGGGACACCATCGGTGCGCTCATCGGGGCCGCGCCCGGCCAGACGGTCGCGGGCGACTCCACCAGCGTGCAACTGTTCACCGCGCTCGACGCCGCCGCCGCGCTCCGCCCGGACCGCCCGCTGCTGGTCACCGACCCCGGGCACTTCCCCACCGACCGCTACCTGGCCGACGCGGTCGCCCGCCGCCGGCACCTGGAGGTACGGCGGGTGCGGCCGGCGGACCTCCCGCGCTTCCTCGCCGTTGAGGGCCACCGGGTCGCCGTCGTCAGCTACTCGCCCGTCGACTTCCGCACCGGGGAGCTGTACGACATGCGGGAGCTGACCGGCGCCGCCCACGACGCCGGCGCCCTCACGCTGTGGGACCTGTGCCACGCGGCCGGCGCCCTGCCCCTCGACGTCGACGCGATCGGCGTGGACCTGGCCGTCGGCTGCGGCTACAAGTTCCTCTCCGGCGGCCCCGGCGCCCCCGCCTTCCTGTACGTGGCGCGGCGCCACCACGCCGTCCTGGAGACGCCGCTGCCCGGCTGGACCGGCCACGCCGACCCGTTCGCCCTGGCACGGGAGTACACGCCCGCCCCCGGCATCGCCCGCGCCCGCATCGGCACCCCGCCGGTCCTGTCGCTGCTCGCCCTGGAGGCGGCCCTCACCGCCTTCGACGGCGTCGACCTGGCCGACGTCCGCGCCAAGAGCCTGTCCCTGACGGGGTTCTTCCTCGGCTGCGCGGACGCACTCCTCACCCCCCTCGGCTTCACCTCCGTCACCCCGGCCGACCCCGTCCGCCGCGGCAGCCAGGTCACCCTGCGCCATCCGCGCGCCCGCGGGCTGGTCGTCGCCCTCGCCGAGCAGGGCGTGATCGCCGACATGCGCGCACCCGACCTGCTGCGCTTCGGCGTCAACGCCCTCTTCACCACCCACCAGGACCTCCTCACGGCCGCGCTGCGCCTGCGCGACCTCGCCCGTGACGCCGCCTACGACCCCGCGCCGCGGGCCGCGGGGCCGGTGACCTGAAAGGGACCGGGCGGCGCCGCGGCCCGCTCAGCACACCCTGCCCCGGGCCCTGCGGCCCACGGCCGCCGCACCGCACTGCCGAGGAGCCGCCGGCCGGTCATGTACGCATGGGGCTAACGGGCGGCGAGGGCCAGATCCCACAGGCGGATGCCGTCCCGGTCGCCGTCCGTGACGGCGACCGGGGTACCCGCGATCTCGGTGACCGTCTGGAGGCAGTGGCCGACGAACGGATCCCCGAGCTGCTCGCCGCGGGCCAGGTCCCACACGCGGGTGGTGCCGTCATCGCTTCCGGTGACGGCCACCGTGCGGCCGGCGACGACCGCGGTCCCCAGGGTCTGGATGCTGTCGGTGTGCCCGGTCATGGGCGCCCCGATCGGCCGCTGCGTCACGAGGTCCCACCGGTGCAGCGCCCCGCCGCCCCCGGCGGCGACCACCACCGCGCGGCCGTCCACCTCCGCGATCGCGACGGCCCCGACCGCGGGCTCGACACCGGTCAGGGACTGCCCGAGCCGCTCCCCCCTCATCAGGTCCCAGACCTCCAGGAAATCGTCGTGACCCCCCGTGACCGCGACCGGTCGGCCGGCGACGAGCGCGGCGCCCATTTCCCCGTTGTAGCTGCCTTCGAGGTCCGCCACGCGCGCACCGGTGGCCAGGTCCCACGCCTGGAGCGTGCCCGCCTCACAACTGCTGACGGCGAGCAGCCCCCGCTCGTACGGAACAGTGGTGAGCGAGCAGACACCCAGCGCGTGCCCGATCATGACCTTGCCGATCCTGCGCCCGGTGCGCGGATCCCAGGCCCGCACGATCCCGCCGCTGGAATCCCCGTCGTCGGGAAAGGAGAAGTCGTACCGGGCGCCGCCGGTCACGACCACGGGCCGGCCCTCGAGCCGCGCCACCGTCACGCGTGAGGCGATGTTGTACGCGTCGACCGTGATCCGGTCGCGCGTGCACTCCTCGTCGTCCTCCCAGTAGTCGTTCTCGAAGTACCAGTCGTCCTCGGGCCCAGCGGCGGCGAGATCCAGGGGACGGTCGACGCAGGCGCCGCCGCGCAGGTCGCACGTCCACAGCACCGCTTCCTCGTCCACACTTACCACCACGGGAACGCCGTCCAGGTCCATGACCGAGACGGGGTAACGGCCTCGCCCATGGCAGTGGCCCCGAAAACCGTTCATCATTCGATCATCAGTCATACGGCGCACGCTACCGGTGCCGAGGAGGCAGCCCGCCCTTGCTCCGCCGCGTCGAGCGGCGAACCCCTTGCCCGGGGCTCGTGCGGGGCGGGCGGACTTGTCCCGCCGGGCCTGGCGCCCCGCCGGCGCTGCGCCGCCGTCCAGCGGCCTGGAGGCGCCCCGGGGTGCCGACGCCTGCCTTCCAGGCCGCCGGAAAATCGATGTGCTCGAATCCTTCTCCATGTACTCTGCCGCGGTGGACACGACTGGGCGGCCCCTTTTCTGCGACGTCGAACTGGCTGAGCGGATCGAGCGGGCGGAAGTGCAACTCATCACGAATGGGAGTGCGGCCGCACATCGTCGTCATGGAGACGGTAAGGGTTTCCTGAAATCGGTCATGGGCGGCGTGGCGTCCTTCGCCGAGGACGACTCGCCGCTCAACAAGGTCGCCGGACTCGGATTCGCCGGCGTACCGGACGACGGCCTGCTCGACGAGATCGAGCGCGCCTTCGCCGACCGGGGAGCGCCTGTGCAGGTGGAGTTGGCCCACTTGGCCGATCCGGCGGTCGGCGCGCTGCTGACGGAGCGGGGCTACCGGCTCACGTCCTACGAGAACGTGCTCGGCTTCCCCTTGTCCGCGGAGCATGAGCGCTTCGAACCAGCGGGGATCGAGATCCGCCCCAGCGGCGAAGAGGAGTTCGAGCACTGGATCGAGGCCATCGCGGACGGCTTCGCGCACCCGGACACCCAAGGCGTCCCCGCCCATGAGGAGTTCCCACGAGAGGTGATCGCCGCTGCGGTCCGTGATCTGGTCAGTGCCGCCGGGATGAGGCGGTACAGCGCGGTGTGCGACGGTGCGGTAGTGGGGGGAGCCAGCGTTCGCATGACCGACGGCATCGCCCAGTTGACAGGAGCGGCCACCGCGCCGGCCCACCGACGCCGGGGCATTCAGACAGCCCTCCTGGCGGCCCGGCTTGCCGATGCCGCAGCGATGGGATGCGACATCGCCGTCGTCACCACACAGCCGGGCTCGAAATCCCAAGAGAATGTGCAACGTCAGGGATTCCACCTGCTCTATACCCGCGCCGTACTCGTGAAGCAGATGCA
Source organism: Streptomyces capparidis (assembly GCF_054782095.1). NCBI lineage: Bacteria > Bacillati > Actinomycetota > Actinomycetes > Kitasatosporales > Streptomycetaceae > Streptomyces > Streptomyces capparidis. The sequence continues at coordinate 158,279 of NZ_BAAGTD010000009.1, forward strand.
GAACTCCTGAGTGGGTGTTTCGTTTTCAACTCCGGCCGTGCATGGCAGCCGGGCCGGATGATCCTGGCCGTGGTGGTCTGGCGATGGGGGCCGGCGCTACCGCCGGGAAAGTGCTGATCCACTTCCGTCGTCGATGACGGCGAACGCGGTGTTCTGCCCGGGGAAGCGCGGGTCGCGGCAGTCACGGAAGCCGCGTCGGATCCGGCGACGGATGCAGGCATCCGGCCACCGTTCGAGGCGACCTGCGCCGGAGTGGGCGCTGATCGCGCAGACAGCCAGGCCCCAACGCGCCGGCCGACGGCCAGCGCGAGCAGGACATCCCCTGCACCGTCCACCGCGAGTACCCGGACCTGGCCGGCTCCCCCCACAGGGGAGTGCGGCGGCCGGTCGGGGATGCCGCGCGGCGACCGCGATGGTGCGTCGGCGCCTGTGTCGGTGGTGCTTACGAGGCGGCTTCGTCCTGAGGGGCGGCGGCGCGGGCGGTGTGCCGCGGGGTCCAGGGCAGGGGCAGGTCGTCGCCCTCCTGCCGGGGCACGACGTGGACGTGGAGGTGGAAGACGCTCTGGGTCGCCGCCTCCCCCTTGCTGGTGATGATGTTGGCGGCGGGGTGCTCGGCCATCAGCTCGGCGGCCCGGCGCATCACCATGGCGGTCACCTCCGGGTCGGTGCCGGCGTTCTCGACGTGGACGCGGGGCAGGACGAGAACGTGCCCGCCGTTCACGCCGCCGCTGCGCGGGCGGATCGCGAGGGCGTCGGGCCACTCACGGACGAGGACGGCCGGGGCCTCCCCGGCGGCGACAGCGCAGAAGACGCAGGGCTCCGCGTCGTACGGGCCATCGGTGACGGGGTCGTGCCCGTCCAGGTGTGTGATCTGCATGCCCATCACGATCCCGGCGTGGCGGGCACGACGGTAGGAGTTGCCCGTTGCCACCTTGAGAGCCATCTCCGGAACCCGGCGCGCTCCCGGGCGGCGTTCGCCGGGGCTGTCGTGTCAAAACCGGCGCGCAGTGCGCCGGCGAGACGACGGCTTCCCCCTCCGCTCGGCCGGACCCCGTGGGCGCTGCGGCGGGCGAGCCGACGACGTGGAGCCGTGCCCCGGCAGCCGTCACGGCGTGCGGAACCCCCGGAAGGTCACGTGCTTGCGGGTCCGGAAGCCGAGCCGCTCATAGAGCGCGATCGCGCCGGTGTTCGCCTCGGCCACATGCAGGAACGGACGCTCCCGGCGAGCGGTGATGCGGGCGGCGAGCGCGCCGACCAGGCGCGCGGCGTGGCCTCGTCCCCGTGCCTCGGGAGCGGTGCAGACGGCGCTGATCTCGCACCACCCCGGGGGCCGGAGCCGCTCGCCCGCCATCGCCACCAGCGTGCCGTTGTCGCGGATGCCGAGATAGGTGCCGAGTTCGTGGGTGCGCGGCCAGAACGGCCCCGGTCGCGTCCGGGCGGCGAGGTCCAGCATCTCGGGCACGTCGTCCTCGCCCAGTTCCACCACGTCGGCGCCGGTCGCGGCACGGGGCCGGTCGGCGCGGTCGCCGCCGGACCAGACCATCTGGCGGCCTTCGAGGACGAACACCGGCTCCCAGTCCGCCGGCGGGAGGGCCGGAGAGCTGAACATGTCCGCGAACTCCCGTGGCCCCAGCAACTGGGCGAGATCGGCCCACCCCGCCTTGTCCGCGTCGGCGGACACCGCGGAGAAGGTCGCCACTCCCGGCAGGTAGGTCGCGGCTTCGCCGAGCCGGCGGGCGAGGTGCGCGTGGTGGTGGCGGAGCGACGCCCCCACCGGGTCGTCGAGCGCGAGGGCGTCGCGGTCCATGCTGGTGTCGTCCCTCTCCTGCCGTGCGCGGAAGCCGGTCGCCCGGACGGTGCCACTCGGCGCCGGGACGACTTCGGTCGGCAGGCGCGGCGAGCGCGAGCCGCCCCGAACATCCCCGGCGCGGCCGGGTACGGGTGGTGATCATAGACAAGCACGGCCCGACCGGTCCCCACCCCCCTGCTCCCGCCTCCCCCCCGACCGCACACCGCCCGGCGCCGACACGAGCCGCCCCGTCCACGGTGGAAGCGTCGGCGGGCCACGCGGCACAAGCCCCCGGGGTGGACGGTGGCGGCCGACCCTCCCCTGTCCAGGCGCGGCTTCGGCGGGCTGGCCGCCCTCGCGCTCGCCGCCGGAGCTGTCTCGCCGCCCCGGCGCGGGCAGCACGTCCGGCGTGCGCGTCTCCGCCGTCGGCCGGACGCGCGGCCCGGTGGGGACCAGCAGGCCGCGCGTCCGGCCGAACCCGGATCAAGTTGGCGTGAAGTAGCCCCTGGAGGCCCTCGCCCCCTCCATATACTTCAAACGTCAACTACTAGTCGTTGGTCTGCCGACCGGCCCGTCCAGGGCCGTCCGTACGGGCGAGCCGAACCGGGATCGCCCGACACGAGCCGGCCCCGGCCAGTGCCCCCACCCGCGGCATCTCCCTTGCGCCGCGCCGCCGGACCCGATGGGGCCCGCCCGCGCCCCCGCGGGGGTGCGCAGACCGAGTGCGACGCGGCAGGCCGCAAGCCACCACAGGAAGGTAGCTGTATGAGAATCAGCACCCTTGTAAGCGGCACGGCAGGCGCGGCAGCGGTGGCGATGGGCGCCCTGGTCATGGCGCCCCCGGCCTCGGCCGTCGCTCCCACCACCGCAACCGTCCAGGTGGACTGCGGGGGCTGGGGGACGGGCAAGGCCACGCTCCAGGCCCAGCAGAACGGCGGGGCGGCGACCGTCACGTTCTCCACACCCGTGGTCTGGGCACACCACTCCATCCCGGCCGACTCGCTCCGGACGACGCTGACGCTGTCCGACGCGAGCGGTGAGGAGGTCACCTTCAGCGGGAAGGCCAACCCGGCCTGGACGCTGCTCGGCCAGCCCTACGACTCCGGCCCGTTGACGGGCACCGTCACCCCGGGTGAGGCGCTGCGGTTCACGTCGATCACGAGCACGTACGGGACGTTCACCGTGCAGTGCAAGGCCATCTCACCGCAAAGCCCGGGACCGTTCGTCTTCTGACACGTCTTCTGACACGTTGTGCCACGTTCTGACGCCTTCTGGCACGCCCCGGAACCCGGATCACCCAGCTCGGGGGCGGGGCCGTCAGAGCAGCCGTACCACCGCGGTGACGGCGAGCCCCGAGCCGACGCGCCACCGGCCGTGGAAGTCCGTCAGCGCACCGCCGGGCACCGCGGGAGCGGGGACGAGCAGACGGGCGGCGAAGTCGCCAGTGACGCTGCCGGCGGGCGGGCCGCCCGGCGCCGCGGTGAACTCCACATGGGCGTCGCGGAACCCGAGCCACCGCCCGGTCAGCGGGAACCACGCCTTGAACACTGCCTCCTTGGCGCAGAACAGCAGCCGGTCCCAGGCCGGGCCGGGCCGCTCCCGCGCGAGGTCGGCGAGCTGCGCCCGCTCCGCGTCCGACGCGATCGCGCCGAGCACCCGGCGGGGGAGCGGCAGCGCGGGCTCGGCGTCGATGCCGAGCGCCGCCACGTCCGCGCTCCGGGCGACCGCGCACGCCCGGTACCCGGGGCAGTGGGTGAGGCTGCCCACCACCCCGGGCGGCCACCGCGGGGCGCCGTGCTCGCCGCGCGCCACCGGCTCCGGGGGCGCGCCCAGCGCCGCGAGTGCCCGGCGGGCGCAGCCGCGCGCCTGCGCGAACTCGCGCCGCCTGGACGGGGCCGCCCCGGCCACCGCCGCCTCTTCGGCCGGGTGCAGCCGCGCCCGCGGCGCGTCCCCGAACGCCTCGGCGACAACGGCGCGGGCGCGGCGGGGCATCAGGCCGTCCAGCACCCGGACCTCACCCCCGCTGGGGCAGCCCGACCTTGACCCGGTAGGCGCAGCCGCCGGTGTGCGCCATCTGGCACAGGTCCACCCCCGGTTCGATCGCCGCGGGCAGCCCCATGGCGTCCAACCAGCCCAGCAGCCGCTCCCCGGGACCGCAGTGGTACAGCTTGTCGATCCCGGCCTTCCGCACGCCCTTGTACGCGAAGCAGGTGGTGACCCGGATCTCGTGCACCCCGTCCGCGAGCGTTTCCTCGGCCTCCAGCAGGGAGCCGAGGTAGAGGTCGACCGCCGCGCGGAACAGCCGGTGGTACTCCTCGGCGCTGTCCACCTTCTCCACCTCGAGGGCGCGCATCAGCCGGCGCATCTCCTGCCGCCCGAACTCGCGGACGACCTGGATGTTGGCCGCGTTCGCCCCGTCGATCCCGCTGCTGGTGGCGGTCTGGTAGAACCACAGGCCGTCCGTGGCCATCCACGACCTGCGCAGTAACTCCTCCCGTTGCACGGCGGTCAGGTCGCCGGCGGCGGCGTCCCGGCCCTCCCGGCCCTCCCGGCCCTCCCGGCCCTCCTGGCCGTCCTGGCCGTCCTGGCCGTCCCTGCTGTCCTGGCTCATGCTGTCACTCCCCGGTGGTCCGCCCGACGGTGGTGGCGCTGTCCTGCCGGGGCGCGCTGTGCTCCCGGTACAGGGCCTCGACACCGTGCCGCCGCAGCTTCCCGCTGGAGGTGCGGGGAAGCAAGCCCCTGCGGACGAGGACCACGTCGCGCGGCGTCACCCCGAGCGCTCCCGAGACGGCCAACCTGACCCGGGCCACCAGCTCCGACCTGGCCGCGGGGTCGTGCTCCCTGGTCTCCACCAGCAGCACCAGGCCCTCGCCCTCCGGGAAGCGCACCCCGCCCGCGAGCACCGAGTGCGGGGCCATTCCGGGCAGGCGGCCGGCGACCGCCTCGATGTCGCTGGCGTAGTGGTTCTGGCCGAAGACGATGACCATCTCCTTCCTGCGGCCGGTCACATACAGCTCGCCGTCGTGCCGGAAACCCAGGTCGCCGGTGGCCAGCCAGCCGCCGTCGCGCACGGTCCGGGCCGTGGCCGCCTCGTCCGCCTCGTAGCCGCGCATCACCGACGCCCCGCGGATCTCGATCTCGCCGACGGCGCCCTCGGCGTCCGGCACCGTGCCGTCCTCGGCCACCAGGCGCACCTCGGTGCCGGCGACGGGCCGCCCCACGGACACGACCTCCCGCGCCTGCTCCGCGCCCTCCCGGGTGAAGCCGACGACGCCGTCGCCGAGCAGGTCGCGGCGGACCCACATGCTGCGCACCGGCCGCCCCGCGGGCGCGAACGCGACCGCGAGCGAGCCCTCGGCCAGCCCGTACACCGGCAGGAAAACCGACCCGCGGAGACCGGCCGGGGCGAAGTGCGCGGTGAAGCGCCGCATCAGCTCGGCGTCCACGGCCTCCGCCCCGTTCAGCGCCAGGCGCCAGCCGGACAGGTCCAGCTCCCGCACCGCCTCCGGGGGCGTCCTGCGCAGGGCGTGCAGATAGCCGGAGTTGGGCGCGGCGGTCATCGCGCCGCTGCGTCCGCTGAGCAGCCGCAGCCACCGGCCCGGGTCGCGCAGGAAGTCCTCCGGCGGCATCAGGCAGGTGTCCACGTCGTGCAGGGCGGCGGTGAGCAGCGTGCCGATCAGGCCCATGTCGTGGAACAGCGGCAGCCAGCTCACACAGGTGTCGTCGCGGGTCAGGCCCAGGGCCCGGCTGATCGCCGAGGTGTTCGCCAGCAGGTTGCCGTGGCTGAGCACCACGCCTTTGGGGTCCTCGCTGGTGCCCGACGTGTACTGCACCAGCGCCGGGTGGCCCTCGGCGACGTCCTCGTACAGGGGCGACGGGGCGGCCAGTCCCGCGACGTCCAGGACGGTGAAGCCGCCGCCCGCGGCCTCGCCGAGCGCGGGGCCGAGCAGCGCGCCAAGCGCCGCGTCGGAGACCACCCGGGTGACGCCGGACCTGCGCATCGCCACACCGATGCGGTGGATGTGGATGTCCAGCGAAGCGAAGCGGAACGGGGGCGGCACCGGGACCGGCACCGCGCCCGCGGCCAGCACGCCGAACAGGGCGCGGGGGAAGTCCAGGGACGTGGGCAGCGCGAGCGCCACCCGCTCCCCGGGCGCCACCCCGCGCTCCCGCAGCCCGCAGGCGATCCGCCCGGCGTCGTGGTACAGCTCGCCGAAGCCGGTGCGGGCCGCCTCGCGCCCGCCGTTGAACAGCCGGATGCCGTGCCCGCTCCCGCGGTCGGCCACGGCCCTGAGCGCGGCGGTCAGGCTCATGCCGAGGCCCGCTCCCGGCACAGCCGCACCACCAGCTCCTCGAACTGGCCGACGGTCTCGATCCGGAAGGTGACGTCGTCGTCCACCTCGATGCCGAAGGCGCTCTCCACCTCCAGGATGATCTGGAGCACCCGCATGGAGTCCACGTTGGGCAGCGACCGCAGTTGCCGGTCGGGGCCGAGCTCCTCCTCGGGCACCGTGAGCTGCCCGCCGATGATCGCGCGGACCCGCCGCTGGACGTCCGCCTCGGTGTGGCCGGTTTCCATGTCTGCTTCATCCCCCTGTTGTCTGCGCCGGTGTCGTCTCCTGCGCTCCCTCCGGCCCGTTGGCGGCGCGCAGCGCCCGCACCAGGCCGGCCGGCAGGCGCTCGCCGTACTGGCCGAGCGCGCCCTCGGTGAGCCGGTGGAAGGTGCCGTCCGCGGCGGCGACCAGCCCGCCGCCGGGCAGCTCGATACGGCCGGAGGCGCGCACCGACGCGCCGTCCCGCGCGGTGATCCGCGCGTGGGCGACGTACTCGGCGCCGGTCTCCATCGGCCGTCCGTAGCGGACCCGCAGGCCCGTGGTGAAGGCCGAGACCCGGCCCAGGCGGTACACCGTCTGGGCCAGGACCTCGTCCAGGATCGAGGCGACGATCCCGCCGTGGATCACGCCGGGGAACGACTCGTAGTTCTCACCGAGCCGGAACCGGGTGGCGAAGCCGTCCTCGTACCGTTCGAAGGTCAGCCGCAGCCCGATGGGGTTCCGCGGCGCGCAGCCGAAGCAGTTCGTCTCGGTCTCGGTGCTCTCGGACTCGGGCACGGACGGCCCCCTCAGGCCGTCTGCACGAGCGAGCGGAGCTTGCGCTTGATGTCGCGGGCGGTCTCGATCGAGTCGTCCTCGGCCAGCCGGCGCACCATGGCCAGCACCTTGCTGTCGGCGGTGTCCACGGCCCCGGCCTGGATGGTCTCGATCCGGCGGATGCCCTTGGTGGAGGTGGAGTGCGGGTAGAAGTGGCCCGCCGGGTGCTTCACGCCCTGGCTGCGGTCGGCGAGCCAGACGTAGGCCATCTTCATGGCGTCGATCCGGCTCTCCCGGCTGGCGTCGCACAGCTCCTGGCTGAAGACGAAGAACGCCCGCGCGTGCCGGGACTCGTCGCGGCTGAGCAGCTTCCAGATCCGCTTGATCACCGGCTCCGTGGCCTCCGCGGCCAGGCACCGGTACAGCTCGGCGGCGCGGCACTCGGAGATGATGTTCATCATGAGCGTGCCGGGCCTGCTGCTGCCCATCGGGTACGGCTCCCGCTTGTACAGGGCGTGCTTGGAGCGCACCTTCACTCCGATGCGGTCCAGGTAGCGGGCCTGCACCAGGGAGTGCCGCGCCTCCTCGGCGCCCCACATCAGCGCCCAGGACGAGAAGCTGGTCTCGCCCTCCCACTCCCGCAGGAAGTTGTGCGCGCCGGGCAGGGTGCCGAACTCGATGATCGCCGCCTCGGTGAGGAAGTCCACCTCCTCCTCGCTGAGCAGTTGCGGGTCGAGCTGCTCGAGGTTGACCTCCTTCCAGTCCCACCGCGTGGTCTCGAACCAGTCGAAGATCTTGTTGTACGTCATGTCCAGGTAGAAGTCGGTGTACAGCTCGTCCTGGGCCAGCGAGTGGTAGGCGCGCAGGCCGAGCTCCACCGTCCCCGCCAGGGCGTCGCCCTCCAGCGCCGCGGGGGCGAGGATGTCCTCGACGTCGTAGGTCTCGGTCCAGCCCGGCACCAGACCGCCGGCGTTCGGCCCGACCGAGTACACCCGGGTCTTGGCGAACTCCGGCCGGTCGCGCAGCCCGCGCACCGCCTCGGGCACCGCGGACCCCGCGGCGCCGCCGGCGAACACCACCGCGACCTCCGCGCCGCCGGTGTGCTGCTCGTGCAGATACCGCTGGAAGGCGTCGGACCGCATCCGGTCGAGGCCGACGGTCCCGAAGCGGGACAGGGTGACGCTGTCGGCCAGGGGTGCCCCCGGCAGGCAGTCGACGAGTGCGATCCGCGCGTTGCTCATGTGGTGGTTCCTCATCCCCGATGTGTGGTTTCCCCAGGTCCGGAGGTCACCGGCGTGCGGTGCCCCCGGCTTTCGTGTCCGGGCGTCGCGCGGGCGGCGCGGCGGCGGCAGGCCGCGGGCTCATGCCCACGCAGGCCGCGGCGCTGACCGCCATGAGCAGCCCGACGGCGGTCCAGATGCGGACGAACGCGGTGTGCGTCGCGTCGTAGCCGAGCGGCGTGCCCATCAGCGCCACCATCAGGCTGATGCCGAGCACGCTGCCGATCTGCCGGCTCATGTTGACCACCGCGCTGCCGGTGGCGAAGCGCTCCTGCGGCAGGTCCGCGGTGGCCGTGGACAGGATGGCCGGCAGGGCCAGGCCCACACCGGCACCGCCCACCACCCATCCGGGCAGCAGGGCGGAGGCGTAGTGGGGGGTGCGTCCGAGGGCCAGCGCCATCCAGGCGACGCCCCCGGCGCAAAGCAGGCAGCCGAACGCCGCCGTGCGGCCGACCGGGACCCGGACGGCCAGCCGCATCGCCGCCCCGGCCGCGAGCGGCACCATCAGCGGCCCCGGCGCGATCGCCAGGCCGGTGCGCAGCGCCGAGTACCCCCACACGTCCTGCACCCACAGCACCGCGGCCAGCAGGTTGGCCGCGAACGCCGCGCTGAACAGCAGCGCCGCCGCGTTGGACCAGGCGAACGTGCGCACCCGCAGCAGCGCCGGCTCGATGACGGGGGCGCGGTGGCGCAGCGAGCGCCACCAGAAGGCGCCGCCCCCGGCCACGGCGGCGGCGAGCACCGCGGCGGTGCGGGCCGCCGGCCAGTCGTTGATCCGCACCAGGCCCAGCGCGAGCAGGCCGATCGCCGCCGTCAGCAGGGCCGCCCCGGGCAGGTCGGGCAGGCGGGTGGCGGACTCGTCCCGCGAGTCGGGCACGCACCGGGCGGCGACCGCCAGCGCGACGAGCCCCACCGGCAGGTTCACCAGGAACACCCAGCGCCAGGACACCTCCACCAGCAGCCCGCCGAGCACCGGCCCCGCCGCCGCGGCCACCGCGCCCGACGCCGACCACACCCGCACCGCGCCCACGCGCCGCTCGGGCGGGAACGCGGACAGCAGCAGGCCGAGGCTGGCCGGGGTGAGCGCCGCGGCGCCCGCGGCCTGGAGCACCCGGAACAGGACGAGCGCCCACAGCGACGTGGCCAGGGCGCAGGCCGCGGAGGCGGCGGTGAACAGCGCGACTCCGGCCAGGAAGACGCCCTTGCGGCCGAACCGGTCGGCGAGCCTGCTCAACGGCACCAGCAGGGCCGCGAAGACGATCGCGTACCCGTTGAGCACCCAGGAGAGGTCCGACAGGGACACTCCGTCGAGATCGCGGCCGATTTCGGCAAAGGCCACGTTGACGATGAAGAGATCGAGACCGGCCATGAACGCGGCGAGCGAGAGAATGACAAGGACCAGACGGGCCTGACCCGGAGCCAGCATGCGGCAACGCTACTGGCCGCACCGGTGGAGAAACAAGGCGTGTTTTTCGGACTGCGATTCCGGGCATCGAATCGGAGGCGCGGATTCCGCGCCCGACCCCCTGCGTAGCAGGTCTGACCTGCAAAAACGCTGACTTTTCAGCGGGTCGTCCGTCGGCGTACAGAATAAAGAATTCCGTCCAGCGGCCCGGAAATAAGGGCCGTCTTTCCCGGGATGGATCATTCGGGAAAGGCGGTTGTCCGCAGCTCCGGGAAACTCCGCGACCGTGTTGCGGGAATGTTTCGCATACCGGAGGGTCGGGTGGTTCGCACGCGGGTGTGCGATCGGTGCGGACCGTGGAGATCCCGGGCCGGTGGGCCGGGGCCGGTGGGCCGCGCCGCGCGTGACCGCCCGTCAGCGGCCCGCGGACGCGCGGCGCGCATCCGGTCGGCGGCGGCACCCGCGCTTGATGGGATGCGGCTGAATATCGACGGCTACGTGTGCCACCGGCCGACCGGATCGCACACGTTCGATCAGCAGCCGCCGCCGCACGCGGTCATCCGGGCGTGACGGTGGGACACGAGGACCCACCGCGTGGTGCAGAGAGCCCGCCTGCCCCAAGGGCGACCCGGCCCCGGGTCAGCCCCAGGTCAGTCGGCCGTCGGGGGTGACCCGGGGCTCGTCGAACGGGGCCGGGTCCGGCATGCGGCCGGTCGTCAGGGCGTCCGCGACCGCCGCCAGGTAGGCGCCGAACGACGGCCAGGCGCCGTCGAACGAACCGGGACCGTCGTGCGGAACGAACCCCACGCGCCCTTGCCCGGGACCTGGGCGCATGTCGATCACGTCCAGGTCCCCCTGGAAGAACGTGACCGGGACCCACAGGCGGTCCCAGTGCACCTCCCCGCACTCCACCCCCCACGGCTCCTCGCCGTCGTGGAGCTCGTCCGTGACCTCGTTCCACAGCTCCCACTGCTCCACCACCATCCCGACCGGCAGCAGACGCATCAGATGCGGCAGCAGCCCGCACTCCGGCTCGGCACCGTCGTGGCAGGCCAGCGAGGCCGCCAGGTCGGCGGGCAGCGGCATGCCCAGCTCACGTTCGGCGGCGGCGAGCGAGACGGGATCCGCCGGCGGGCGCAGCCCGGCCAAAGTGGCCGGGGCGTTGGCGGCGAGCCAGCCGTCGATGCGGGCCCAGGACTCGGGGACGGGGGCGATGACGCTGTCGGGCACGCGGACATTATCCGGGCTCCACGAAGGGCCACGGCCGCCGGGACGGCGCGATCACCCAGCAGACGCGGCGTCCTCGCCACCGCCGAGCCAACCCGGCCGACCGCACACCGCCCCGGACACGCGCGTCCACCACGAACACGAGGCCTCCCGCGGCACCGGTCAGGTACTCGTTCTTTCCCTGGCGGCCCTGGCGGCCCTGGCAGGCGGCCAAGGCGGGGGAGTCCGTCACCGTGCCGCCGATCCCTGCTCTGCCGGGCCTGGCGATTCAACAGCCCCCGGATCGGGAGCGCTGCGAGGGCTTCGGCGGAACGTCTCGCACGCCGGACAGCAGCTCCCGGAGGGCCGCGCATAAACCCCTTGCTCAATGGTCAAGGATCGTTGACCATTGCCCGCATGCCTACCGACGATCTTCCCGAGACGTTTCACGTCACCACTGACGAGCAGATGCGCGCCGTCTCCAATCTCACGCGCCACCGGATCATGGCCGCGCTCCGCTTCGAGCCGGCGACGATCACGCAGATCGCCGAGCGGGTGGGCCTTGCGAAGGGGAGTTCCAGCTATCACGTACGGCTGCTGGAGCGGGCCGGCCTGGTGAAGGTGGTACGGACGCGGAAGGTGCGGGGTGTCACCGAGCGGTACTACGCGATGGCCGCGCGGGCGATCGCGCTGCCGGATCCGGGAGAGGGAGGGCCCGATGTGCTGATGCGCCATGCGGTGGCGGACCTGGAGGCGTCGCCGGTGGACGAGCGGCACGTGCGGATGGCGCATCTGCGGCTCACCGACGAGCAGTTCGCGGAGCTGGGGGCGCGACTGCAAGCACTGGCGGACGAGTACCGGGAGCTGTCCGATTCGTCGCTGCCGGACGTATCACTGGTCTTCGCACTGTTCCACCCGGCACCGCGCGAACAGGCCGAGAGGGGCACCAAGTGACCTCGGACGCAGGGAAGTTGCCGACCGGGTTCGGACGGTTGTGGACTGCGCAGACGGTGTCCTCGCTCGGTGACGGGGTGTCGCATGCCGCGCTGCCGCTGCTCGCGTTGACGTTGACACGGGACCCGATGGCGCTCGCCTTCGTCACGGCCGCCGGGACGCTGCCGTGGCTGCTCTTCGGGGTGCTCGGCGGTGCGCTGGTGGACCGCTGGGACCGGCGGCGCACGATGTGGGTCGCGGACACGGCGCGTGCGGTGCTGCTCGCGATACCGGCGGCGGCGGCCGTGCTCGACGTGCTGAGCATTCCGCTGCTCGCGGCCGTCGCCTTCCTGCTCGGCCTCGGCGGACTCTTCTTCGACACGGCCGCCACGGCCTATCTGCCGGATCTGCTCCGCCGCGACCCCGCACTCCTGGAGCGCGCCAACTCCCGCCTGCGCGGCGCCCAGACCGCCATGTCCGGCTTCGCGGGGCCGCCTGCGGGCAGCGCGCTGCTCGCGCTCGGCCGGGCGGTTCCACTGCTCGCCGACGCGGTGTCGTTCATCCTCTCCGCACTGCTCGTACGTACGCTGCCCGCCATGCCCCGGCCCGCGCCGGAGGCCCGTGACTCGCTGCTTCAACAGGCGCGGGCCGGGGCCTCGTACGTCTTCCGGGACCGGTTGCTGCTCGGGCTCGCGCTCCGCCCGGCGGTCGGGAACGTTGCCTTCCTCGCTGTGGAGACCGTCCTCGCCCTCTTCGCGCACGACCGCCTCGGCATCGACACCTACGGCTTCGGCCTGCTCCTCACGGCGGAGGCCACCGGCGGCCTGCTCGGGGCAGGCGTCGCCTCCTACCTCGGCCGACGACTCGGCACCGGCACCGCACTCACCTGCACCGCCGCGGTCGAAGGACTGGCCATCCTGGGCCTGGCCGCTGCCCCGAACCCGTACGTGGCCGGGCTGGCGCTTGCCGTCTGCGGGGCCGGCATGGGCGCCACGATGGTGCTCGGGCCCTCCCTCCGGCAGGCGATAGTCCCCGCCCACCTCATGGGCCGGGTCGCCTCCACCTCCCGCATGCTGGCCATGTGCGCCGCCCCCATCGGGGCCTTCCTCGGCGGCTGGCTGGCCACCACCTACGACATCCGCACCCCGCTCTACGCCGCCGCCGTCCTCCTGCTGGCGATGACGGCCATCACGGCATCCATGACCAGCAACCGCCGGGTCGAAGCGGCGCTGCGTGCCGCCACCCCGGCCGGAGTCCCAGATCACCCGGCACCCAAGGACCCCGCCCAGGCGAGTGCTCCCGACTTTTTGTGACCCCTGCGCCGCACCGGGACACGCCGCTCCCGACCCTCGCGACAACCGGCTCCCCGGCTGCACGCCAATGCCCTGTGACGGCGTCCTCCACCCAGGGCGCCGTCACAGGGGATGGACATGGTGCGGGGATCGGCGACTCACCGATCCTTCCGCGCTCCGATCACCGCCCCCACCGGGTCTGTATGACCTCTTGGATCAGGAGCCTGACACGTCGGCCTTCGACTGTGCATTGCCCGCGTCCGGCGAGACCCGGAAGGTTCGGCTGCCCAGGCTGCCTCTTGTCCTGCGCCGGACCGAGGCGTCAGACGCCTGCGGTCCACCGGGTGCTGGGCGTTCCGTGCGGTGAGGACCCGGCGCAGCCGGGCGGCCGCCACCGGGTCGGTGGGTGGGCGTGTGGCGGGCTGCGGCGCCAACGCACGGGGAGGTGCTGGGTCTGCCCGATACCGGGTCCTCACCTTTGATCCCCGCGTGGCGCGATCACTGTGCCCGCTGACGGGCACAGTGGCACTTACCTCGGGGGTAATCGACCCGTTCCGCGCCGCCCGGCATGGTTGCGGTGCCGGGTCCCGAGCAGCGCACCCCGGCCGGGACCGGGGCCCCGACCAGCGCACTTCAGCGCGCCCGCCCCCAACGCCGGAGGACTATCAGCCATGTCCGCGACCTTCATCACCTCCCTCGGGCGCAGCAACGAGCCCGTCACTCTGCTGCGCCGCTTCCTGGCCCTCGACGCCGTGGTCACCACCGCCAACGGCGTGGCCTACCTCGCCGCGTCCGGCCCTCTCGGGCGGCTGCTCGGGGTCAACTCCGGACTGCTGCTCGGGCTCGGGGCGTTCCTGGTGCTGTTCGGCGCCGGGGTGGGCTCGGTGGCGGCCCGGAGAAGGCCCCCGGTCCTCGCCGTGAAGGGAGTGATCGAGTGCAATCTCGCCTGGGCGGTGGTGAGCCTCCTCGCGCTGTTCGCCTGGTTCGACGCCAGCACGGCCGGGAGTGTGTGGATCCCGGCACAGGCCTTCACCGTCGCCGGGTTCGCCGCCCTCCAGCACATGGCGCTGCGCGCCGAAGGCTGACGGCTACGACATCAGCGGCCGCAACGACCGAAGTGGGCGACCGTCTCCGCGTCGGCCGGGAGGAACGTCTCGATGGCGGACTCGGAGAAAGTGCTCGGTGAGCGCAGCCGTTGCCTGATCGGCGCGATCCGGCAGGCCGCCCCGCTCCTCACCGACGCCCACGCCCACGCCCACGCGGACCTGACCATCTGCCGCCGATTCGGAGATGCTCGCTCACAGCAGCCCGCCCAACGGCTGAATGCGCTCGGTGAGCCGACCGCGCAGCCACCCCTCGGAGGTGCCGGCCTCAGTGAGCCAGTCTGCGCCGATGAGAAGCTCGGCGAGCCCCGGCAAGCCGTTCGGGTGGCAGGAGACGGAACGCCGCGGCCCGGTCCAAGTGCGGCCCACCGTCCTCGAGCCGTCCGAGTTGCCCGTCGGGGCGGTGTGGGCCGCGGTGTGCTGGGCCAGCAGCCGGGTTCGGGTGGTCTTGCCGAAGGCGAACGGGCGGGGCTGCTCGGACAGGAGGGGAGGGTGGGGACGGTGATGGCGACGCCGACGACGTTCCCGGTGCCGTCGCGCGCGGCCCGCAGGGTGAGCACCAGCACAGCGATGCGCATCTCGGCCCGCGGGTACGGGGCGTGGACGGCGGCGTAGTCCAGCACGGCGCGGGCGTGCGCGGCCTGTTGGCGGGTGAGCAGCCTCTCCACCACCGGCCCGTCGTCGGCTGCCGTGCCGCCGACGAGTCGGCCCAGACGATTGTGGTGCATCTCGCCGCCCGCGCCGCTTGCCCGGCCGGGACTTCCCCCCGGCGCGGGCCGGAGGGGCCGAGGCTCCGGCGGCGGGGGAGGGGCGTGGTCGGACTCACGAGCGCGCGCTGTCCATGCTCGCCTCCGCCGCCGAGGCCGCCGAAACGACCGGCGAGGACCGGCTGGCGCCGCCCGCCGCCCGCCGCCCGCCGTCACCGACCACCGGCCCACCGGCCCCCCACGCCCCTGGCGCCCGCCCTGCCCGAGCCCTCCCACCGCCGACCGGCTGGTCCTGCTCACCTTGCCCGCGTGGGAGCCGGAGGCGGTGCGGGAGGCGCTGAGCGCGTCCAGGCAGGCGGGCATCGGAGGGATCTGCGGGGGCGGTCCCCTGGATGTGCGGCAGTGCCACCCGCTGGGCGATGAGCGTACGCAGGTCCGCCGGACGGAGCGCGCCCAGCGGCACGCGCCGCGACCCGTGCACCGTGCGCGGAGCAGGTGAGTCGCTCCGGCCGCCGGAGCCGCCCATCGGGGCGGGTCCAGTTCCTCGGGAGTGCGGCCGAGACGCAGCAGGCCGTCCATGGGGCTCATGCTCCGCCCTGGCCCGGCGGCCGCCGGCGGCCGGGCCGCGGTCCGCCCCCTCGCGCGGATCGGTGAGGGCGGCGCGCCGGCCGGACCGGACGATCCCCGGGCGTGTCCGCGCCCGGGGACCCGCTCCGTCCGGAGCCGCCACGTTCATCGTGACCGATGCCTTGACGGATGTCGGGCTTGCGCGAACACTGGCCTGACTACGTAGTCATGACTACGTAGTCAGGAACAGCGAACAGCGTCCCGGCAGCTCGAAGGGATCGACCCATGCCCAGGAACACGGACACCGGCACCCCCGGGCGCCGGCCGCGCGGACCCGGCATGACGGAGGTCGCCAGGCTCGCCGGGGTGTCGCAGAAGACGGTCTCCCGGGTGGTCAACGGGGAGCAGTACGTCAGCGACGATGTCCGGGAGCGGGTGCTGCGCGCGATCCGCGAGTTGGACTACCGTCCCAACAACGCCGCGCGGGCCCTCATCAGGGGCAGGCACCACAAGATCGGCGTCGTCTCGATGGGCACCGCCCTGTACGGCCCGTCGTCGCTGCTGATCGCGCTCGAACGCGTGACACGGCGCGCGGGATACTCCTTCACGCTGGCCAGCACCCTGGAACACCGGCGCGGAGGCTACGCCGAGGCCATGGAAGCCCTGCTCGAACAGGGAGTGGACGGCATCGTGCTCTCGGATCCGGTGGACGACGGCACGTCGCCGCCGTCAGGGATCGACGTGCCGGTCGTCAGCCTCACCTCCGTCCGCGCGGAGGGCGTCGCCGCGGCGAGGGCCGCCACCGAACACCTGCTGTCCCTGGGCCACCGCACCGTGTGGCACATTCCGGGCCCCCAGGACTGGTGGTCCGCCCGCGACCGGCTGATCGGCTGGCGGGAGGCCCTCACGGCTGCGGGCGCCCCTGAACCGCCGCTGCCGCCGGAGGGCGACTGGACACCGGCGTCCGGCTACACGGCCGGACTCCGGCTGGCCAGGACCCCCGGCGTCACCGCCGTGTTCGCGGCCAACGACGAGATGGCCATCGGAGCGCTGCGGGCCTTCCACGAGGCGGACCTCCCCGTGCCCGGCCGGATCAGCGTCGTCGGCTACGACGACATCCCGGTCGCCGCTTATCTGAACCCGCCGCTGACCACGGTCCGGCAGGACTTCGACGCCGTCGCGACCCGCGCCGTCGAGGCACTGCTCGCCCAGGTCGAAGGGCGCCCGGCGCCTGACGGCTCCCACCCCCTGCCCACCCATGTGTCCCTGCGCGGCTCCACCGCGCCGCCGGGCCACCCCTCCGACGGCCGCTGACCGCGGCACCGTTCCGGCACACCCCGTCCACCCGCCTCGTCCAACCGGCCTCCGTCAGCGCGGACCGGTGCCCTGCACCACGGCCGGCCGCCGTCGTCGGTCCATCTCCACCCCCTCGTGGCCGACATGCCGAACAATGATCGATATCCCGAACCATGGATAGCGTGCAGCGGACACCGGCGGACCGGCCGGTCCCGCCCGCTCCCCCCGGAGCCGTCCGCCGTTCCCCCTCGCCCGCAGGCCCCGTCCGTGTGCCCGGCCGTCGCCCGGCCCCGGACCCCCGCCGCGACCGAGCGGCGGACCCTCCCGCCCGCACCCGCCCGCACCCACCCGTGCCTTCCCGTCCCAGGGAGGAGTCCCCGCATGACCCCGCACACCACCGCACCGTCACCCGCACCGCCGCCCGGACCACCGCCCGCACCTCCCGCCCCGTCCCCGTTCCCACGGCGCGCCCTGCTGCGCGGCACCCTGGGCCTCGGCCTGTTCGCCGGCCTCGGCACCCTCACCTCCTGCGGCGACGACACGGGGCCCGAGCCCACCTCGGGCCCCGTAACCCTGTCCATGTGGACCCACGACCAGGGCTACCAGGACTTCTTCACCAAGGGCATCGCCGACGCCGACCGCCGCACCGACTTCCGCTACCACTTGGACGTGACCCGGGCCGGCGCCCACGACGTCGTCACCAAGCTGCTCGCGCAGGCCGTCGCCGGGCGCGGCACCCCCGACGTGGTGAGCTTCGAGATCGGCTCCTTCCCCCGGATGCTCCGCGGCGACATCGCCGAACGGCTGCTCCACGACTTCACCGACGACGTGGCGGACATCCGGGACGACCTGCTGCCGTCCCGCACCGCCCCCTACTCCCGCGACGGCAGGCTGTACGCCCTCGACTCCGACACGCCCCTGGTCGTCTACTACTACCGCGACGACCTCTTCGCCGAGTACGGCATCCCCACCGACACCCCCACCTGGGAGGAGTTCGCCGAGGTGGGCGCGCGCGCCCACGACCGGCACGGCGTCGCGCTGACGGTGGTCGCCACCGGCAGCGGCGACATCGGGCAGGTCACGTCCTCGTTCCAGATGCTGCTCCTCCAGCGCGGGGGCGCCTTCTTCGACCGGGACCAGCAGTGCGTCGTCGACTCCCCCGAGGCCGAGGAGGTCCTGACCTTCATCCGCGACGGCCTGCGGAGCGGCTTCGTCACGGACGTCACCGACATGTACGGCGCGAGCATGCAGGCCGCGCTCAAGAGCGGCAAGGTGGCCGGGCTGCACATGGCCACCTGGTACGAGACGTTCGGGCTGAAACCCAACGTCCCCGAACAGTCGGGCCGGTGGCGGGTCCGGGCGATGCCGCGCTTCTCCGGCGGCGGCCACGCCACGGCGACCGCGGGGGGCACCGGCTTCGGCGTGCTCACCGGCAAGCCCCACACCAGGGCGGGCACCGCGTTCCTGCTCAACACCTGGCTCACCCACGAGGGGCAGGTGCGCCGCTACCAGGAGCTGGGCTACCTGCCCACCCGGGCCTCGGTCTACGAGGACCCGAAGCTGACCGCTACCGAGGACGAGTTCTGCGGCGGCCAGCGCCTGTTCGACGTCTACAACGGGCTGCTGGACGACATCCCCGCCGTCTACCTCAGCCCCGACCAGTCGATCCTCAACGACGTCCTCGGCGGCTACCTGCTGCGCGCCTACCGGGGCGACCTCTCGCCGCGCGACGCCCTGCGCCGGGCGGCGGAGGACTTCCGCGACCAGGCCGGCCGCTAGACCGGGAGACGACCATGACCACTGCCCTGGCCGGACGGCCGCACCGCAGACTGGCGAAGCTGCGCCCGCGCACGCTCCGCGCCGCCCCGGGAAGACGGCGCGGCTCCCTGCACCCCTACCTGTTCATCGCTCCCTTCTACGTCCTGTACGCGCTGTTCATGCTCGTTCCCATCGGTGTGTCGGTGTACCTGAGCATGTGCGAGTGGGTCGGCCTCGGCTCGCCCCGCTGGGTGGGCCTGCGCAACTACCGCCACCTGCTCACCGACCCCAGCTTCCACCGTGCTCTGGGCAACACCGCGGTCTACGTCCTGGTCGGCCTCGTGGTGATCGTCCCGGCCTCCCTGCTGATCGCCCAGGCCCTCAACAGCCGGGGGCTGCGCGCCAGGGACCTGTGGCGCACCGCCTACTTCATTCCGATGGTGGTCTCCCCGATCATCGTGGCCCTGATGTTCGGCCTCATCTTCGACCGGCAGTTCGGCCTGATGAACGCGCTGCTGAAGGCCCTGTTCGGCGTCGGCGGGGTGGACTGGCTCGGCGACCCGACCATGGCGAAGGCGACCATCGCCCTGATCATGGTGTGGCGCTGGACCGGCTACCTCACCATCTTCTTCCTGGCGGGGCTGCGGAACGTGCCGCGCGAGCTGTACGAGGCCGCGGCGCTGGACGGGGCGGGCAGGATCCGGACGTTCTTCTCGGTCACCCTGCCCGCGTTGAAGCCGGTGACCGCCTTCGTGGTGGTGACGTCGTTCATCGGCACCGCCCAGATCTTCGAGGAACCGTTCCTGCTCACCGGAGGCGGCCCCTCCGAGAGCACCATCTCGGTGGCCATCTTCATCTACCGCGCCGCCTTCGAACGGCAGCAGTTCGGGTACGCGGCGGCCGCGGGAGTGGTGCTGTTCGCGCTCGTCTTCGGCCTCAGCCAGTTGTTCAACCGCCTCCTGGGCATCGGGAGGGCGTCGTGACCGGACAGAACGGGAGCACGTCATGAGCGCACCGTCCCTCGCCCGTCGCGCCGGGCGGCGCACCGTGGGCGCGGCCCCGCGCGCCGTGCTCTACGCCGGACTCACCGTCCTGCTGCTCGCGTTCAGCGCCCCGCTCGTCTGGGCGCTGAGCGGATCGTTCAAGCCGCGCGGCGACATCTTCAACTACCCGCCGGAGCTCATCCCCGACTCGCCCACCCTGCACAACTACCGTGCCCTGCTGACCGACCAGCCGTTCCTGCGGTGGTTCCTGGTCAGCACCGTCGTGGCCCTGGCCGCCACCGTCGTGTCCGTCTTCGTCTGCGCGCTGGCGGGGTACGGGTTCGCCAAGTTCCGGTTCGCGGGCCGACGGCTGCTGTTCGGGGTGATGTTCAGCTCGCTGTCCATCCCGTTCTCGGTGATCCTCGTGCCGCTGTTCGTCGTCGTGGTGAAGACCGGTCTGGGCAGCCCGTGGTTCGCGCTGGTCGTGCCCTGGGTGGCGCCCGCGTTCGGGATCTTCATGATGCAGCAGTACATCGTGCAGAGCGTCCCCGACGAGACCATCGAGGCGGCCCGCATCGACGGCTGCACGGAGTTCGGGATATTCCTGCGGATCGTGCTGCCCCTGCTGCGGCCCTCGCTCGGCGCGCTCGCCGTCTGGACGTTCCTGCAAAGCTACAACAGCTTCGTGTGGCCGCTCGTGCTCGTCTCCGACAGCGACCAGTACACCCTGCCCCTGGGCCTACAGACACTCTTCCGGGCGGAGAACCGCCAGTTCGACCTGGTGATGGCGGGCTCCGTGCTGGCCGTCGTACCCGCCATCGCCCTCTTCGTCCTGCTGCGCAAGCAGCTACTGGAAGGGCTGTCCACCGGGGCCGTGAAGGGCTGAGGCGGGGCCCCCGCCCCCCGCCCGGCCGCCCCTCTCCACCATGTCCCCCCGGGCGCGTCCGCTTCCGGCGTCCGCCCGTCAGAGATGGAGTCACCTTGTACGACCTGCCCGACCGCGTCCTTTTCGGCGCCGCCTACTACCACGAGTACCAGCCCCACGACCGGCTCGAAGAGGACCTCGACCTGATGGAACGGGCCCGGTTCTCGGTGATCCGGGTCGGCGAGTCCGTATGGTCCACCTGGGAGCCCTCGAACGGCCGCTTCGACCTCGACTGGCTCCAGCCCGTCCTCGACGGGGCCCACCGGCGCGGCATCCGCGTGGTCCTGGGAACGCCCACCTACGCCGTGCCTCCGTGGCTGGCCAGGCAGTACCCGGAGATAGCGGGGGAACGGGGAACGGGCCGGCGGATCCCCTGGGGCGCCCGCCAGGAGGCCGATTTCACCCACCCGGCGTTCCGCTTCCACGCGGAGCGGGTCGTGCGGAAGGTCGTGGGCCGGTACGCCTCCCACCCCGCCGTGATCGGCTTCCAGGTGGACAACGAGCCCGGCCCCGAACTGCTGTACAACCACGGAGTGTTCCAGCGCTTCGTGGACGACCTGCGCGAGCGGTACGGGGACGTGGAGGAGCTCAACCGGGCCTGGGGCCTGGTGTACTGGTCGCACCGGCTGTCCACCTGGGCCGACCTGTGGACCCCGGACGGCAACGTCCAGCCCCAGTACGACCTGGCGTGGCGGCGCTTCCAGGCCCGGCAGACCACCGAGTTCATCGCCTGGCAGGCCGACCTCGTGCGGGAGTACGCCCGCCCCGACCAGTTCGTCACCACCTGCATCTCCTACGAACGCCCCGGTGTGGAGGACGACGCGCTCACCCGCCGCCTGGACATCACCGCGGGCAACCCGTACTACGCCATGCAGGACGCCCTGGCCCTCCCGGACCCCGGCGGCGTCGACCAGGGCTGGACCACCCGCGGCACCTGGGCGCTCTACCAGAGCGCGGACCGCATGTACGCCTCCCGGCAGGAGCCGTTCCTGGTCACCGAGACCAACGCCCAGGCGATCGGCTCCCCCTGGGACAACCGGCCCGCCTACGACGGGCAGTGGCGCCAGGCCGCCTGGGCGCTGGTCTCCCGGGGCGCCTCGATGATCGAGTACTGGCACTGGCACACCCTGCACTTCGGCGCCGAGACCTACTGGGGCGGGATCCTGCCGCACAGCGGACGCCTCGGCCGCGTCTACGAGCAGCTCGCCGCGCTCGGCGCGGAGCTGGAGACCGCGGGCGCCCTGGTCTCCTCGCTGACCCCGGACGCGGACGTGGCCCTGCTGTACTCGAACCCCTCCAAGTGGGCCCTGCAAGGCCACCCGCCCCTGGCCCGGCCCGACGGGGGCCCGGACGAGCGCTCGTACCAGCACCTGACCGACCCGTTCTACCGAGGGGCGTTCGACGCGGGTCTCCAGACGCGCATCCTGCATCCGGGGCAGCTCGGCGAGGCCGCCGCCACCGCCAGGGACCTGCCCCTGCTCATCGTCCCGGGGCTGTACGCCGCCGCCGACGCCACCCTGGACTGGCTGCGGACGTACGCGGAGGCGGGCGGCCATCTGCTGCTGGGGCCCCGCACCGCCTACGGCGACCCGGAGGCACGGGCCCGCACCGACGTCATGCCCGCCAGGCTCGCCGACGCTGCCGGGGTGAGCTACGACGAGTTCAGCAACCTCTCCGGGCCGCTGCCCGTCCACGCCGCCGACGGGGGCCCGCTCACCGTGCCCGACGGCGCCCACGCCACCCGCTGGGTGGACGGGCTGCGCCCCGAGGACGCGCGGGCGCTGGCCCACTACGACCACCCGCACTTCGGCCGCTGGCCCGCGGCGACCACGCGACGGTACGGCGCGGGCCGG
The DNA here is from genome assembly GCF_054782095.1 of Streptomyces capparidis. Taxonomy (NCBI): domain Bacteria; kingdom Bacillati; phylum Actinomycetota; class Actinomycetes; order Kitasatosporales; family Streptomycetaceae; genus Streptomyces; species Streptomyces capparidis. The sequence goes on from NZ_BAAGTD010000009.1 coordinate 180,466, forward strand.
ATCACCTGCGTCGGCACCGTCCCCGACCCCGCCCTCGCCGAGGCCCTGCTGCGGTGGGCGGCCCCGGCCGTCCCCCCGGGCACCCCCGACTGGAGGCTGCCCCAGCCGACCGTCACCTCGACCGGAGCCACGGCGCGGGACGGCCGCCGGGTCCGCTTCGTGCACAACTGGTCGTGGGACGACACCTCGGTGACCGTCCCCGCGCCGGTCCGGGACGTGCTCACCGGCACCGCGTACGCGGCGGGCGGCGAGCTGCGGCTGGGCCCGTGGGACGTCCGCGTCCTGACCGAGGAGCAGGTCCCGACCGGGGAGTAGGACGGGCACGGGGACGAGGCGTGCCCCGCACCGCGACGGCCGGGCCCGGAACACTCACGGGCCCGGCCGGTCCGGGGCGGCACCGCCGGCCCTCCCAGGCCGCCAACCGCAGACGACGAGGAAAGCCGGACGGCCTCCCGCCTTCGACCGTGAGGACGACAAGGCCCGGGCCCGCGGCCGTCCGGCCACAGTGGCCGGTGTGTTCCGACCCCTCAGGTGAGGAGCCGGGCGAGCTGGGCCATCTCGGCGGGTGGGTCGATCACCGGCTGGATGAGGAGTTCGTCGACGCCTGCCTGCTCCAGGGCGGCGATGCGGCCCAGAAGGTCGTCGCGGGTGCCGACGAGGGCCAGGGCGTTCATCAGCGAGGGCAGGACCAGGTCCCGGTCCTGCGGTGCGATGCGCCCCAGGTAGTTGGGGTAGAGCTTGGTGTACCGGTCCGGCGCGGTGGCGGTGGTGCCACGCCGGTCGAGGAACCGGCGCACCGCCTCGCCCTCGTCGGGGCCGAGCTGCCCGGCGACGGCGGGGGTGTCGGCGGCGAAGGCCAGCAGCGACAGCACGAGGTGACCGGTCGCGTCCCGGGCCGCGTCGCTGTGGCGGTCCTCGTCCTCGTCGAGGATGTGGAGCGCGGTGACCAGATAGGAGTCCCCGCGGGAGTCGGGTTCGCGGGGCACGCCCCGGGCGGCGTGGCGGCGGGCGTCGTGCAGCGCCCGCCAGGCGGCGGGGTCGAGCAGACCGAAGGAGATGAGGCCGGCCCCGCGGCGGCCCGCGACGGCGGCCGCTTTGGGCCCGTGCAGCGCGGCCACCACGAACTCGATCGGATCGGTGGTGTTCACGTGCGCCCCGCTGTGCAGGAACCGGACGTCGCGGACCCGGTCACCTTCGCGGTACTCGGTCGAGCGTCCGGCACACAGATCCTGCAACGCGGCGGTGAAGCCCTCCAGCGCGGCCGCCGTGGTCGGCGACATGCCCAGGGTGCGCCGGGCGGTGTTCCCGGTGCCGACCCCGCAGACGATCCGGCCCGGCGCCAGGGCATTGAGGCTGGCGAACCCACTCGCCGCGGCGGGGGCCGACCGCAGCGCCGGCGAGGTCACGGCGATGCCGAGCCTGATGCGGCGAGTGGCCTTCGCACACAGACCCAGGGCGACGAACGGGTCACCATGGACCATCGGCGTGTCGTTCACCCAAAAGCTGTCCAGGCCCAACTCCTCGGCCCGCACGGCGAGTTCCTCCACACCAGGCTGCGCGGCGACCACGACACCTGCACGCATCCGACCTCCAACCCACGAGAACCCGATCGAACTGCTCATACTGACAGGTCCCGGGGATGGCGCGGAGCGGAGCGGGTGATACCACTCGCGCGGATCGCCGGGCGGCGCCAGACGGCGCACCTGCCGGCGCGGGCCGTCCAGGCCCCTCCAGGACGACATCCCCGGCGCGCCGGCGGCCAGGGGCCTGCCCGAACAGGTCCGCCGGCCGTCGGCGCCGTGACGCTTGCCGCGCCGCCTCGATGCCGTGCGGGACGCCTGCGACACCCGGAAGGTCTTCGACCGGGCGGTGGACCAGGCCGCGGACCGCGACCAGGCCGAGCACTGGGCGATCCTCGTCCCAAGATCCACCGCCGCTCGCCCCGACCCTGGACCCGCTGGACGGCCTGGGCAGAGGGCCTGGCGGCAGTCGGCGGCGGCGGGTCACGGCACTGCCGCGAACGCCTCCCGGTGGTCGCGTGCCCACTGCTCGAACGTGCCCGCCGGTCGGCCGAGCACTCGCGGCACGTGGTCGGTGACGTAGGCCGCACCGCCGGCGCGCGCCCAGCGGATGCCAGTGAGCATCCCGGCAGGCAACTGGTCGAGCGCATCCGTGTCGGTGATCCCGACCGGGCGTTCCAGCACGCGCTCCAGGATCGCCGCCTGGTCTGCGAATGTCAGCAGCTCCGGCCCGGTCAGGTCGTACCGCTGCCCGTCGTGCGCGTCGCTCGTGATGGCCGCGACGGCGACCGCTGCCACGTCCCTCGGGTCGACGACGGCCTGCCGGGATGCGGCGACCAGGTTCGGGATCGGCTCTCCGACCTGGATCAGCGCCCGGTACCACAAGAAGTTCGAGGCGAAGCTCGGCGGGCGGAGCATCGTCCACGCGAGCCCGCTGGCCTCGATCGCCTCCTCCGCGGCGAGGTGCCACGCGCCGACGGTCGTCCCGTCGAACCGCTCGCCGCTGCCGATGGCGGACAGCTTGACGATCTTACGGACGCCCGCCGCCCGCGCGGCCGTGACCAGGGCGATGTCGTGGTCCGCGGTCGGCACGGGGGGCACGGTTACGAGGAAGACCGTGTCGACGCCGGCCACCGCGCGCGCCAGCGACGCCGGGTCGTCGAAGTCGGCCCGCACCCCGCCGGGCCGCTCGCGGCGGGACATCGCCCGGAACGGCACGCCCCGCTCGGTGAGCAGACGGACGACATGACTGCCGATGGTGCCGGTGGCACCGGTAACAAGGATCATGTCCCGACGATGACAGCGCTCTCACACCGCCTGATAGGAAGTTTCGGCACTATCGTGGACCCCGTGAGTTCTCTCGCCGTGCCACCTGACCTTCTGCGTTGGGTGGCCGGGATCGATGTCGCCACGGCGGACGCTTCGGCGGCGGTCGATGTGCCCGATCACGCCACCACACTTCTCCTGCGCAGCGACAAGCGTGAGCTGATCGTCATGGGCCCCCGCACCCGGGCCGCCTATCACGTTGGCGCGCCCGGCCACTCGTGCGTGCGGGTTCGCATGCGGCCGGGACGTGCCCAAGCCCTGCTCGGCCGTCCGCTGCGTGATCTCGCCGACCGGGCCCTGCCGCTCCGCGAACTACCGGGCCTGGACGTCGACCAGCTCGCCGCCGACCCGATCACCGCCCTCGAAAAAGCATTGGCCAACCGCCCGGAGCCCTCGGAGCGGCTCGAAGAGGCGGCACGCCTACTGGTCGGCGCCACTGTCGCCACGACCGCGGCCCAGTTGCACATCAGTGAGCGCCGCCTGCACGCCCTGTTCACCGCCGGCACCGGCTTGTCCCCCAAGCACTTCGCGCGAATCGACCGCGTTCGCACCGTGCTCGCGGCCGATGCCGGCCGGTGGTCGGACATCGCCACGACGGCGGGTTACTACGACCAGTCGCACATGACGGCCGAGTTCCACCACTTCATGGGTGTCCCGCCGGCCGCGTTCACCGCTGGTCGGCGTCCCGCCGCAACTCCGTGCACCGCCTGAGCCGACGCAGAGGTTCGGTCAGCCAAGACACCAAGGCAGGCACAGCCCCCCGGTGATCACAGAGCCCCACAACCCCATGATCACCAGGCCCTGTGCCTCTTCTTCCCCTCCCGAGGGCCCCATCGCGCCTATCCGCGCAAGCTCCCAATGCGGTCCAGGAAGTCGAGCACCCGATGGTTCACCTGCATCGCGGCCTGTTCGTCGTAGGACGCCAGGCTGCTGTCGGTGAACAGGTGCCTGTCGCCGGAGTAGAGGAACAGCTCGGCATCCGGCACCGTCTCGACGATCGCCCGGGCGGCGTCCGCATCACCCTCCCCGGCGAAGAACGGATCCGCGTCCATGCCGTGGATCTGAACCGGGACGTCCTGGGGCCAGGCGGCGCCGAACTCCGAGACCGGGACACACGCCTCGAGCAACAACGCACCCTTCGCCCCAGGACGGGTCTGGGCCAGCTTCTGCGCCGGCAGGACGCCGAGCGAGAAGCCAACATGGACGAGCTCCGCGGGAAGCCCCTCGGCGACGGCGGCTCCGCGCGCGATGATCGTGTCGAACCCGACGCTCTCGGCATGGGCGGCGCCCTCCTCAAGGCTGCCGAATACCCGCCCCTCGTACAGATCAGGAGCGTGGACGGTGTGTCCGGCCCGCCGCAGCTGCTCGGCGAAACCGCGAACACCGGCGGTCAACCCCTGCCCATGGTGGAAGACCAGCACCTCAGCCATGTCGCTCCCCTCGTACTGCGGTGCCCGGGAGGCTCCGCGGCACGAGTATGGACCGCGGCACTGACATCCACGGCCTAGGCCGGACAGGACCAGACCGGTGGTCCCTGCTCGGTGAGGCGGACTCCAAGGCTGCCGACTCGCCGGTCTCGGAACCGCAGGTCCGAACGGTCGGCCTTCAGCCGCTCGCCGAAAGTGCGTTTGCCGGCGATGAACTGGAGGACGCCCGCTCCCGGTGAGCCGGGAAGCCGGGAGAGCCTGCGGCCGTTGACGGCAGGCCTCCGCCCAAGCGTCAGGATGCCGAGATAGCGCGCCGCATCCTGGCCGCGCCGGACGGCGACACGGCAGACAACACGGCATACCTGCACCACCGGTACCCCTTGGCAGCGGGGGAGCAGCTTCAACCCGAACCACTGCGGTGCCGCACACACCATGCCGACTGGCGTTCTCGACACCATCCTCAACCTCGCCTGTCACGGCACGGTGTTCGCCGTCGCGAGGATCACTGGGATCCCCATGCACAGCGACACCGCTACCCCCCGAGGGCGACCTGCTGCGTCGTCGATGCGCGGGCGTGTCCCCCCACCCACAGCCCGCAGGGCGAAGTACGCCTACCTCCTGGGCGGCCTGGCCGCGAAAGTCGCACTATCCGCGCCAGCACCCGAAAGCCAGGTTCACGCGTGATCGTGCCTGTCTCGGAAACCGTCGACAGGTCCGGGCCGCTGCTCGGCCACGCCGAGCAGCGGCTCCGGAAGGCGTCGGCGGGCCTGGCGCCGGTGGCGGGATACGTCAGACCTCCCAGGCCGTTGGAGGTCAGGCGGCGTGAGGGTGTGCGGCGGTGCGTTCGCTGACGGGTCGGCGGCGGAGGTGCGTCTGCTGGAGAGCCGGCGGCACATGGGCTTGGTCGAGCATGCCGACGTCGGTGCCGGGCGGGACGATCTCGTCGATCCGGTCGAGGATGTCGTCGGTGAGTGCCACGTCGACGCCGGCGAGCAGGTCGTCGAGGTGGCTCATCGTGCGCGGGCCGACGATCGCGCTGGTCACGCCGGGATGGGCGATCGCGAACGCCATGGCGAGGTGGGTCAGCGGCAAGCCCGCTTCCTCGGCGAGCGAGACGAACTGCTCCACGGCGTCGAGGCGGTGCTCGTCATTGAGGTGCTTGAAGAAGCCGGCGCGGCGCAGTTCGTTCTGCCCGCCCTTGCGGACGCGTCCCGTGAGCAGTCCTTGCCCGAGCGGCCCCCACACCAGCGTGCCCACCCCGTGGCGCTGCGCGATCGGCAGCACTTCGCGTTCGATGCCGCGGTTGAGCAGCGAGTACGGCGGCTGCTCGGTGTGGAACCGTGCCAGACCGCGCCGCTCGGCGACCCACTGGGCTTCGACGATGTCGGACGGCGGCATGGTGGAGGTACCGATCGCACGGACTTTCCCGCTGCGGATCAGGTCGGAGAGCGCGGACAGCGTTTCCTCGATGTCCGTGGTGGGGTCGGGCCGCTGGATCTGGTAGAGATCGATGTGGTCGGTCTGCAAGCGGCGCAGCGAGTTCTCGACCGCGGTCATGATCCAGCGCCGCGAGGCGCCCTGCTGATTGGGATCGTCACCCATCGGGCGGCTCACCTTGGTCGCGAGGACGACCTTGTCCCGTCGCCCCTTGAGTGCCTTGCCGACGATGTCTTCGGAGTCGCCGTAGGCGTCGGCGGTGTCGATGAGATTGATGCCCGCGTCCAAGGCTTTGTGGATGATGCGGGCCGAGTCGTCGGGGTCAGGGTTGCCGACCGACGTGGCGAACATCAGCGCGCCGAGCGCATAGGGACTGACCTTGATACCGGTCCGGCCGAGCGTGCGGTACCGCATGCGAACCCTGCCCTTCTTTCGAGAAAAAAATCCGGATTGTTCGGAAGTCGGCGAACCCGCGAACGGCGGTCTCGGCTCTCGTGCGGGTGCCGCACGTGGCACGCGGCACGGTGTTCGTCTCATCTCACCCGCGGGCGCCGCCGGTCCGCCGAGCCGGCCTCCAGCGTGCGGTGGCGCGGGCGCCGGCGGGAGAGACGTTCTTATCCGGGGACGGGCTGTCCCTGGATGCGTCCGGCGTCGCGGTGCATGGTGGGGCTGTGGACAGAACCGAACTGGCCGACTTCCTGCGCCGGCGCCGTACCCGACTCGCCCCTGCCGACGTGGGGCTGTCGCAGGGCGCGCGGCGCCGCACCCCGGGATTGCGCCGCGAGGAGGTGGCGCAGATGGCGGGCATGTCCACCGACCACTACACGCGGCTGGAGCAAGCCAGGGGCTCACGCCCGTCCCGCCAGATGCTCGCCGCCGTCGCCCGCGCACTGCGGCTGACCGGCGACGAACGCGACCACCTCTTCCATCTGGCCGGCGAGGAGCCCTCACGCAACCGTCCGGCCACGGAGCACGTCCGCCCCGGCCTGCTCCTCGTCCTCGACCGGCTGACCGACACTCCCGCCCAGGTGGTGAGCGACCGCGGCGACATCCTCGCGCAGAACGCGATGGCCAAGGCGCTCCACGGTGACGCGTCCGCCCGCCCCGAGCCGGAGGGCAACATCGCCTGGCGCTACTTCACGGACCCGTCCGCGCGGGAACTCTTCCCAGCCGAGGACCATGACCGAGCCGCCCGCACGGCGGTGGCGGATCTGCGCGCCACACTCGCCCGCCGCCCCGACGACGCACGGCTGGCGGAGCTCGTACACCGGCTCCGCACCCGCAGCGAGGAGTTCTCGGCACTGTGGGACACCCACGACGTCGCCATCCGCCGCACCGACGTCAAGCGCTTCCTGCATCCGGTCGTCGGCCCGCTGGAGCTGGACTGCGAGGTGCTGCTGACCCCGGAGCACGACCAGCGACTGATCGTCCACACCGCCCGCCCGGGCAGCGACTCCCACGAGCGACTGAAGCTGCTGCGCGTGGTCGGCCTCCAGGACCTGACCCGTAGCTGAACGACCACGCCGGGCCCGTCGACACCCGCGGGCAGATCCAAGTGCCCCAGTGCGGCCACCCCCGCACAACGCCGAAGCGACGCTCCGCCTCCGCCAGGCCTCACCCTGAGACATCGCCCCGAGCTGCTGCCCCGTAACGAGCCTCAGCGCTGGCCCGGACAGCAGGAGCAAGCGGCATCCCCACTGCCGGAAGAGCTGGAGAACATGCGCCGCCAACGCCAACGACCCGGCAGTGGCCTTCAGCGGAGGACAAGCTCCGAGCCCGCCGCCACCACCCGCAGTGAGGCAACATCTGCCAGCTCACGAATGAGCCTGCGCCGGCCCACGCACCGCAGCAGCCGGACACATGCCGACCAGCGCACCGCCGCGGACCGGGCCGCGCCGCCCACCCGGCCCGCGGCGGTGCGCGACGAACAGCCAGCAGATGCACCCCCGGCCCGCGCTGCACGGGCCGTCCGCGGCCCCACCCCGCGCCCGGCCCACTTCGCCGTGCGTCTGCGGCCCGGCCCTCGCCCCTCGGGGCCGCCCGTACCCGACCCGGAACCTGCGCCGAAGCCCCGGGACGGACCGGGTGCGCCTCGCGGGGCGGATGCCCGTTTTGAGTCCGCATCCACTTCTGGGCCGTGCGGAGCGAAGAAGCACAGCGCGCGGTGATGTTCTCCGCTTTTCGCGGTTTGGCCGCGGCCGGGGTTGGGAGCGGTAGAGCAGCCCGTTATGGCGCGCGTACGAAGCCTGCGGAGCGGTCCAGGAAGTAAGGCGGTCCCGGCTGCCCCGGGTCCCACCCCGCACCGCGGGCACTGCGGACGGTCGCGGCGACCTCGGCGGGCAGGACGGGCCGGGTGGGGGCCCGCCACCAGTTGCCGGGGTGCGGCCGGTCACAGACAACCACCAGGGTCCTGCCCGGGGCGTCGGCGAGCTCGACCGCATAGGTCAGGGGCCACCAGCACATCGCCTGGTCGTAGGTGGGCCGGCCGCGCACCCTCCAGCGATAGGCCACCGAGTCCACGACGATCCTGCGCGAGCCCTTCTTCGGCAGAGCCACACCGACCTCCTCCTGCAACGTGCCCTCATGGAGAGTGGGCGAACGACGAAGAGTGTGTCCAAACTGTGGGCATCGTCACGCGAGCACAGGCGCCCCCCCCCGCCCGTTTGGTGAATCTTTGTTCGGGTTGATTGGTCTGGACGTGTCGCTCTGTGACTGGTTGACTCCCTCGCGGTCATCCTCCTGGGTGATCACCTGCGCACGGTGAGTCCTGGGGAGGGGCTGGGGTGGGGCAGTCGCGCCTTGCGCGCTTTTCGTATGGGAACGCTCCCACAAGCAGACGCCGCAGGGGCGTCCTGCTGAGCTTGGCCATGGCCGCGGGGACGGTGGTCGTCCCGTCGGCGCCGCCGTCCGCCGCCGCGGCACCGTCCGCGCCGCTCTCCGCCTCCGAGCGGGCGGCGGGCGAACAGGTGGAGGTGCTCGAGCAGCGCTCCGAGTACTCGCAGACGTTCGCCAACCCGGACGGGACCCACACCCTCGTCCAGTCCTCCACACCGCAGCGCACGAGGGCATCCGACGGCACGTGGCGGGAGATCGACCTGACCCTGGAGCGCCGCGCCGACGGCACGGTGGCACCCAGGGCCGCCGTCGCGGACCTGATCTTCTCCGCAGGCGGCGACGGCGCGGACCTGCTCCGCCTGGGGGACCGCCAGGGTCGCTCGCTGACCCTGGGCTGGCCGGGCCCCCTGCCCGCTCCCACCTTGGACGGAGCGTCGGCCACCTACCCGAACGTCCTGCCGGACGTGGACCTGCGCCTGACCGCCACCGCCGAGGGCTACCGCGAGGTCCTGGTGGTCAACACGCCCGAGGCGGCGCAGAACCCGCAGCTCGGGCAGGTCTCCCTGTCCGCCCGCAGCGAAGGCCTCACCCTCATGCCCGGCGCGGGCGGCGGCGTGCGCGCGGTGGACGAGGACGGCAACCCCGTCCTGGTCGGCCCGGCCGGCCAGATGTGGGACTCCGCCGGCGACACCGCCACCGGCCCCGGCCCCCTCATCGCACGGACCGGCGCCGCACAAGACACCGAGGACCGCCACCCCGCCGACGGCCCCACCCAGGGCGACGCCGTGGCCACGCTCCCCGTCGCGGTCGACGAGGGCGCCATCTCCGTCGTCCCCGACCCGAAGGTGCTCCGGGGCGAGGAGACGGTCTACCCGGTCTACATCGACCCCTCCGTGGGCCTGGGCCGCTCGGAGTGGACGAAGATCTCCTCCGACGGCGACCGGCACTGGAAGTTCGACGGCGACCTGGGCGTCGGCAAGTGCGGCACCGCCGGCGGCTACTCCTGCGGCCCCGGCTACGTCGACCGCATGTACTTCGAGTTCGCGCCGACCAAGCTGCGCGGCAAATACGTCCTGGACGCCACCTTCCGGGCGCACGAGACCTGGTCCTTCGACTGCAACCCGGCGTGGGTGGACCTCAAGCGCACCGACAACATCTCCGAGGGCACCCGCTGGCCCGGCCCCAAGACGCTGGACCACATCGGCGACCGCTACGTCTCGGCGGGCCGCGGCAAGAACTGCTCCCCGGAGCAGCCGGACGCCTGGCTGGAGTTCAACGACAACCCCGACGAGGCGGACGAGAACCTCGCCAACACGGTGCGCGCCTTCGCGGACGGCAAGATCTCCCGGCTGACGCTGATGCTGCGCGCCAAGGACGAGGAAGACCCCACCGCGTGGAAGCGCTTCGAGGACAACGCCGAGCTGAAGGTCAACTACGTCCAGCGGCCCGGCACCCCCACCGACACCGGCGTGATCCCGGGCAACGGCAGCACCGCCTACTGCCGCCCCTCCACCGACCCGCTGATCGTCACCCGCCCCGACCCCATGGTGCGCGCCCGCGTCCAGACACAGACCCAGCCCGCGGAGGGCGAGGAGCGGGGATCGCTGCGCGCCGAGTTCGAAGTGGAGAAGAGCACGGCGGACGGCTGGAAGCCCGACTGGAGGAACCATCGCCCCGAGACCGGCTGGGACCCCGACGGCACCCTGGAACTGGTGCGGACCAAGTCCTTCGCCGACAGCACGCTGTACCGGTACCGGGCCCGCACCCAGTCGCACTGGGTCTACGGCGGCAAATCCGGTGACCTTCGGTCCTCGTACTCCTCCTGGTGCTACTTCAAGGTCGACTCCACGGCGCCCAAGGAACCCCAGATCATCTCGAACGGCCCCTACACCGAGTGCACGACCAACCTCTGCGAGGGCAAGGGCGGCCCCGGCGTCCCGGGCAAGTTCACCTTCAAGCCGAACCCCGCGGACACCGACATCACCGGCTACCGCTGGCGCCTGCTGACCAGCACGGCGTGGAAGGAGGTCACCGGCGCCAATCCGACCGTCGGCATCACCCCCGCGCTGTCCGGAACCCAGGTGCTCACCGTCCAGGCCAAGGATGTGCGCAGCCGCTGGGGTTTCATCCAGGAGTTCACCTTCAAGGTCGCGCCTCCCGCTGACGCGGTGGGCCGTTGGCACTTCGACGACGACATCGACGGATCGGGCGGGACCAAGGCGGTGGACACCGCGACGGGGCCCGGCGCGAGGCATGACGCCACGCTCCACACGACGGGCGCGGGCTGGTCCGTGATGGGCCGCCGCGGTGAGCAGGACCAGTCGCTGTGGCTGAACGACACCAGCGACACGACCCGCCAAGCCGGCTACGCCGCCACGTCCACACCCGCCCTCAACACCCGGGAGTCGTTCACCATCTCGGCTTGGGCGTACCTCACCGATGCCTCCGAGAACCGCGCGGTGCTCTCGGAGCCGGGAGCCCGCGGTTCGGCCTTCACCCTCTACTACTCGTCGGCCGGCAAGAGGTGGATCTTCAACCGCACCGACCAGGACAAGGACGGCCCGGTCTACATCCGCTCGCAGGCGGACGCTCAGAACCCGCCATTGAGGGTGTGGACCCACCTGGCCGGTGTGTTCGACACCCAGGGCGACACCGACAAGGCCAACGACACCATCCAGCTCTTCGTCAACGGACGCCCCCAAGGCGCCCCCGTCGTCGCCTCCCGGCAGGCATCCACCTACGAACCCTGGACGGCGACGGAGGGCCTCCAGATCGGCCGCGCGAAGGGAGGCGGCCTGTACACGGACCACTTCCGCGGGCGGCTGGACGAGGTCCAGATCTGGCAGCGCGTACTGACCGACACACAGCTTCGCGACGACGCCGCAGCCCTCCAGGACAACGTCCCGTCCGCTGAGCTCGTGGCGTTCTGGGACGCTTCGGCCGCCACGGCCGACACGATCCCGGAACGATCCTCCTACCCCGTGGGGGCGCTGGACCTGTCCACCTCCGGGGCGCGGGTGGACGGAGACGACAACGCCCTGCTCCTGGACGGAACAGCCGGATATGCCGCCACCACAGGTCCTGTCGTCGACGAGACCGGCTCCTTCACCGTGACGGCACGCGTACGCCTGGACTCGGCGTCGCTCGCCGGAAAGCCCGACGGCTACACCGCTCAGATCGTCGGGCAACGCGTGGGCGGTGAGACCTCGTGGGCGCTGGCCTACCGGAAGGTGGCGGGCTCCGTGGGCGTGTGGGAGTTCACGCGCACGGATGTCGACGGCACCGGGAAACCGGTGAGGACCGCCCGGGCGGCAGCCCAGGAGCCTGCCGCACTGGACACCTGGGTCCAGGTCACGGGCGTGTACGACGCGTCCGAACCGGCGGCGAGCGGGGACGAGGAACTCCCGGGCAAGCTGCACCTCGTCGTGGAGCACGACCTCCAGGACGACACGGACCAAGCCGGCTTCGCGGCAGCGGAACAAGGCACCGGTGAACTGTCAGTGGGGCGCGGCACGACAGGTGGCGCCGTCGGCAGGTACCTGCCCGGGGCGCTTGAGGAAGTGCGCATCTGGGCCGGCGCCACAGCACCCGACCGGATACCCGAACAGGTCCTGGGCACCGGCTGACCGCAGCCGGCCGGACGCCGGAACCCGGGCGTGCGGGTGCGACGACGGGCGCGCCCGCCCGGGACCCTCGTACGGCATTCCCTCCACACGCAGATCCACTCCCCACGGATGGAGACATGAAGGCAGCGAAGCGAGCTGGGCGCCGCGACGACAGACGGCGCTGGTTGGGACGCGGGGCGTTCGTGGCGGGGCTGTCGCTGCTGCCGGGTCTGCTGTCACCCGTGGCCTTCCAAGCGGTCGCCGGTCCCCTGGGCAAGCCCGACCTCCCGGCCCCCCGTGTGGACAAGGTCGTTCCCGTGGTCCCCGACGCGAACGACGAGATAGCGGAGATCGTCCGCAAGACCGAGGCCGCCGACAGAGCCGCCGCCGAACGCGCCCGCGAGGACCAGGCCGCCGGTTCCAGACGCCAGGTCACCGCCACCGCGGCGACGGGAAAGAGCGGAGGCGGCGACTACCAGGCCACGCCCTTGTCCTCGTCCTCCACCTGGGAGGCCGGAGGCTCCTCCGGCACCTTCACCTGGTCCTACCCGATCAACACGCCACCGGCCGCCGCCGGGCCGAAGCCTGGGCTGTCCATCTCCTACGACTCGGGCAGCGTCGACGGCCGCACCTCCAGCTCCAACAACCAAACGACCTGGGTGGGCGAGGGCTTCGATCTCACCTCCTCCTACGTGGAGCGGAAGTACGGCTCCTGCGACGACGACGGTCAGGAGGACAAGTACGACCTGTGCTGGAAGTACGAGAACGCCTCTCTCGTGCTCAACGGCAAGGCAAGCGAACTCGTCAAGGACGACACCAGGGGCGAGTGGCGCCTGAAGAACGACGACGCCTCCAAGGTGATCCACTCCACCGGCGCGGACAACGGCGACGACAACGGCGAGCACTGGACGATCGTCACCGGCGACGGCACCAAGTACGTCTTCGGCCTCGACAAACTCGACGGCGCGGGCAGCGACGACCGCACCGAGTCCGTGTGGACCGTGCCCGTCTTCGGCGACGACGAGGACGAGCCCGGCTACGACTCCGGCTCCACCTTCGCCGAGCGCGACAAGAAGCAGGCATGGCGCTGGAACCTCGACTTCGTCGAGGACACGCACGGCAACGCCATGACCTACTGGTACGAGGCCGAGCACAACAACTACGCCAAGAACGGCAAGGAGGAACCCGGAACCGACTACGTCCGCGGCGGCCACCTCCGGGAGATCCGCTACGGCCAGCGCAAGGAAGCCCTCTTCTCCGCCACGCCGAGCGCGTCCAACAAGGTCGTCTTCACCACGGCGGAACGCTGTATCGCCTCGGGTACCGGCTGCGACAAACTGGACGAGGCCCACCGCGACAACTGGCCGGACGTTCCCTTCGACTCAGTCTGCGACGACGGGAAGAAGTGCGAGGGCAACGTCAGCCCGACCTTCTTCACCCGCAAGCGCCTGACCGGCATCACCACCTACTTCTGGGACGCGACCGCGGTGATCCCGGGCTACCTGCCCGTCGACACGTGGAGCCTGAAGCACCTCTACCTCGACCCGGGCGACACCGGCGACTCCACCGACCAGTCGCTCTGGCTGGACGAGATCCGGCACACGGGCAAGCACGGATCCGATATCAGCCTGGACCCGGTCAAGTTCGGCCACCAGTTCCTGACCAACCGCGTCGACGGCAGAAGCGACGACATCCTCTCCCTCGACAAGCCGCGCCTGCACACCATCACCTCCGAGACCGGCGCGCAGACCGTGATCGACTACCGGCCCGCCGACTGCGTCGCCGGCACCACCATGCCGTCACCGGACTCCAACACCAGAAGTTGCTATCCGGTCTACTGGTCCCCCAACGGCGAAGAGAACCCCAAGCTCGACTGGTTCCAGAAGTATCCGGTCACCTCAGTGCGTGAACACGCCCCGCACGGCGGATCACCCGCGGTCAGCCACACCTACCTCTACGACGGCGGCGGCGCCTGGCGCTACAACGAAGACCCGATGACCCCGCAGAAGGAGCGGACCTGGTCGATCTGGCGGGGCTTCCAGAAGGTCACCCACCTGGTGGGCGACGCCGAGGGCACCCAGTCCAAGACCGTGACCGTCTACCTCCGCGGCATGGACGGCGACAGGCAACTGGACCCGGACAAGAAACGGTCCGCGACTGTGACCGGCATCAAGGCACCGGGCATCACCGACTCGGACCAGTACGCCGGATTCACCCGCGAATCCGTCACCGACAACGGTGACCAAGAGGTGTCCGGCGTCATCAACGACCCGTGGTCGAAGACCACCGCCACCCAGCACAAGTCCTACGCCGACATCGAGGCGTACTACGTGCGGACCAAGGCCGTGCACACCCGCACGCGCATCACCAGCGGCCTCAACCCCGCCGATCGCGTCCGCACCGTTTCCATGACGTACGACGACCACGGCATGCCGATCACCGTCGAGGACAGCGGGAACCCGGGTGACGGCGACGAGACCTGCACCCGCACCTGGTACGCCCGCAACGACGACGGCCTGACCTCGCTGGTCTCCCGCACCCGGACCGTGGCCCAGAAGTGCTCCGTCGCCGACAGCGACCTCGACCTGCCCGCGGACTCCTCCCGACCCGGAGACGTCATCTCCGACACGGCGACGGCCTACGACACCGAGACCTGGAGCCCGGACCAGATCCCCACCAAGGGAGAGCCGCGGTGGTCGGGCCGGGCCAAGGGCTACACGGCGGACAACGGGCCGACCTGGCAGACCATCGGCAAGAAGGGCTACGACCCGCTCGGCCGGATCACGTCCGTGACCGACGCCGCCGACAACACCACCGGCACCACCTACACCCCGACCGAGTCCGGACCGGTCACCGAGACGAAGACCACCAACGCGTTGGGACACGGCACGAAAACCGTCCTGGACCCGGCTTGGGGGCTCCCCCTCACGGTCACCGACCCGAACAACAAGCTCACCGAGATGGAGTACGACGGCCTGGGCCGCCTCACCAAGGTCTGGACGCCGAACCTGCTCCGCATCCTGAACAACCCGCCCGCACAGACCTACACCTACAAGGTCACCAACTCCGACGTGTCGTGGGTGGCGACCGGCACCCTGAAGCCCGGAAGCACCTACAACACGACCTACGAGATCTACGACTCCCTCCTTCGTCCCAGGCAGGTCCAGGCCCCCTCTCCCGTCGGCGGCCGAGTGATCGCGGAGACGCTCTACGACAGCCGCGGCCTCGCCGTCACCGCCAACGCGGACATCCACGACAACGCCTCCCCCTCGGGCACCCTTGTGGAGACCGACGGCGGGCAGCCTCCGACCCAGACCGACACCACCTACGACGGCGCGGGACGTGCCACCAAAGCCGTGGTGAAGAACCACAACGTGGTGCGCTGGACCACCACCACGACCTACCTGGGCGACACGGTGGCCACCAGCGCGCCCGAAGGCGGAACGGCCGTCGCCGTCGTCACCGACGCGCTGGGCCGGACCACCGAGCGCCGCGAGTACCCGCGGAGCACCCCCACCGGCACCGACTTCGCCAGGACGAAGCACACCTACACACCAGCGGGCCAGGCGAAGACCATCACAGGCCCCGACAACGCCGAATGGTCCTACACCTACGACCTGCTCGGCCGCCGGGCCACGGCGAAGGACCCGGACAGCGGCACCGCCAAGGTGGAGTACAACGCCCTCGACCAGATCGCCAGGACGACCACCAACCCCGAAGCCGAAAACCGCGTCCTGCTCTACGACTACGACAAGCTCGGCCGCAGGACCGACATGTGGAAGTCGTCCAAGACAGACGACAACAAGCTCGCCACCTGGCACTACGACGACCTCGCCAAGGGGCAGCTCGACTACGCGACCCGCTACGACGGCGGCCTGAAGGGCAAGGCCTACACCAGCAAGGTCAACAAGTACGATAGCCTCTACCGGTCCACCGAGAGCCAGTTCTCGCTGCCCGCGGACGACCCCCTCGTCGCCGCGGGGGTGCCGCAGACCCTGAAGTTCTTCCACGCCTACCGCGTCGACGGCGTCCTCGACTACACCGAAGAGCCCGCCGTGGCCGGCCTGGCCCGCGAGAAGATCACCACCAAGTACAACGACCTCGGCATGCCCGTGAGCATGACCGGCAGCACCGGCTACCTCCTCGGCGCCCAGTACTCCCCGGTCGGCGACCTGCGCCAGTACACCCTGGGCACGTCCTCGATCGACTCGGACAAGAAGGCGTACATCACCAACTACTACGAGGACGGCAGCCGGCGCCTGAAGGCGTCGATCACCACCGACGACGTCCACGCGTACCCCCTCCAGGACCTCAAGTACACCCAGGACGACGCCGGCAACGTTACGTCGATCTTCGACAAGGCCGACCTGAACGGCACAGGCAAGCCCGACCACCAGTGCTTCGCCTACGACGGACACCGCCGCCTGACCGAGGCCTGGACCCCGAACACCGACAACTGCTCCACCTCCGGCCGGACCACCGCCAACCTCGGCGTCGCCGCCCCGTACTGGACCAGTTGGACCTACAACGCAGCAGGACAGCGCAAGACACAGACCGAGCACGCCTCGTCCGGCGACACCACCGTCACCTACACCTACGGAACCGACAAGGGCCAGCCCCACCCGCTGACCCAGCTCGACACCACCTACCCGGGGGGCTCCACCAAGTCCCGCCCCTACGCCTACGACGCCTCCGGCAACACCACCAAGCGCCCCGGCACCCAAGCCGACCAGACCCTCACCTGGAACACCGAGAACAAACTCGCCCAGGTCACCGAACCCGCTGCCGGAACCAAACCCGCCACAGGCACCAAGTACCTCTACGACGCCGACGGCAACCTGCTCATCCGCAGGCCCACCACCGCCGACGGCGAGACGGTGCTCTACCTCGGATCCACCGAGGTGCGCCTCACGACGAAGGGCACCGTGAAGACCCTGTCCGGCACCCGCTACTACGCGGCGGCCGGCCAGGCCATCGCGGTGCGCACGGCCACGGCAGGCGTCACCGGCAGCAAGCTGTCCTTCCTGTCCGGGGACCACCACGGCACCATGAGCCTCGCCCTGGATCCCACCAACTTCGCCTACACCCCCACCAAGCGCTACCTGACCCCCTTCGGCTCGCCCCGGGGCCCGCAGCCCGCCAAGTGGCCGGACGACAAGGGATTCCTCGGCAAACCCACCGACACCACCACCGGCCTGACCCACATCGGCGCCCGTGAGTACGACCCGGACACCGGCACCTTCATCAGCGTCGACCCCATCCTGGCCCCGGAACAGATCCAGACCCTCAACGGCTACTCCTACGCGAACAACAGCCCCGTCACCTTCTCCGACCCCACCGGCCTGATCCCGGACGACTGCGTCCGCACGGGCATCACCTGCAACCTCGGCCCCGGCGGCTGGACCGCCTCCGGCAACGTCGATCCCATCGCCGCAGGCAACGGCTGGGGCGGCAGCCGCAACAGCGGAGGCACCCACAAGGGCGGTGGCGGTGGTGGTGGTGGAGGCGGCGGCGGAGGAGCGGCGAGCAAGGTCTGGGGCGCCGTCAAACGCGGAGTCTCAAACGTCGGCGGTACCATCGTGGACGAAACGGTGAAAACCGGGGGAGCGCTCTGGGACGCGACCGCCGCACCCTTCGAGGACGCCTACAACTGCGTGACCGGCGACGGCACCTGCACGGACCTGGCCAACTTCGCCTTCATCGAGAGCCAGCCGACGGGCGCTCTACTCGCCACCGCCCGCGGTCTGATCGCCCGAAGCAACGAAATATACAACGACTTCGCGTCCGGCCGCACCGGGGCGGGAGCAGGCAAACTCGCGTTCGACATCGTTGTCGCTGTAGTCGCAAAAGGGGTGATCAAGGCCGCGAAGAGGTCGAAGGATTGCGGCGGCAACAGCTTCGTGCCCGGCACGACTGTCCTCATGGCCGATGGCACCAACAAGCCCATAGAGGACGTCGAAGCCGGCGATGAAGTGCTGGCCACGGACCCGGAAACAGGAGAAACCTCTGCGAAGACCGTGACAGCCGAGATCCTCGGCGAAGGCAGCAAGAACCTGGTGCAGGTCACCATCGACACGGACGGCGACGCAGGCTCCAGCACAGCATCGGCCACGGCCACAGACGGCCACCCGTTCTGGGTCCCCCAACTCGACTCATGGGTTGACGCCACCGACCTCAAGCCCGGACAGTGGCTGCGTACGAGCGCCGGTGCATACGTCCAGATCACCGCAGTCGAGCGCTGGACCCAGACCGCAGAAGTTCACAACCTGACGGTCGCAGACCTGCACACGTACTATGTGCTGGCAGGCGCCACGCCGGTACTCGTTCACAACTGTGGGGAGGCCGATGATGACTTGCTGGACTTCGCAGACGAGGCGCTGCGTATGAGTCCGGAATCGCGTCCCAATGTTGCTACGAAGATTACCTCGGCGGATGGAGAGCATGTCCGTTTCTCCTACGCAACGGATACGCGCCGTGGCGCAATGCCTCCGCAGACAGCGAGAGCAGTAGCTAACTCCGGACACCATGGCGGGTGCGGGGAAGTTGGGTGTGCCATTCAGTTCGAGAGCGCTGGCATCCCGCTAGAGGGGGCGACGTTCCAGTCTGTCAGGATCGGTGGTGGCGGTAGAGGGAATTCGTTCCCGATCGAGGAGCATGGTGTACTGATCGCACCATGTCCTGCCTGCCAGCGGTTCTTGCCTCAAATCGGTGGACGCGGGTGAGACTCGTGCCTGTCTCTCCCGGTTTGCGCGCCGCACTTAAAAAATTGAGAGAAGTGCGATCCGAAAGGCCCCCGGGCGGGCGTGAAACTGAATCTTTTGCCGCGTGGCGGGAAAGGATTGCAGACGCTTTGGACTCGCTGGCCGGCGTTCTCATCTATCAGGAAGATCGCCAGAGAGCTACCGCCGAAGCGGCCGCTGCTCGTGCCGAAGCAGAAAGAATTCGTGCTAAACTGAATCAACCGGACTGATGGATAGAGCTCTGCTCTGATCCATCCATTCCCGTAACAGCAAGGCGGAATGTCCTTGGCTTATCAGAAGTCCCGCCGAGAGTGATTTTGGTCGACGGGTCGGAATGACGTGTTCATCCGACGCTCGTCACTTCAAAAGCTGACGTTGACGCGAGGCGCAAGCCGCAACTGCCGCCCGGCCGGAGGAGAGCAGGCGCGGATGGGTGAGGTTGCCGAGCGGGTGGGGGTGCGTGGGGCCTGCGCCACTACGAGGGATCACCCCGCCCCCGCCCCGGCGTCGGCTGTGGTGCGCCAGCTGGTTACGGCTTCCTCCAGCCGCCCGGCCTTAGACGGTGTCCTATGTGGTGAGGCGGATCAGTCGCTTGTAGCAGCACAGGGCGGCGGCGAGGCCGAGAAAGGCGAGGTAGTTGCGGGGGTCGCGTTCGTAGCGGGGGCTGAGCCGGCGGTAGCCGGACAGCCACGAGATCGTGCTCGATGACCCATCTGCGGCGGCCCAACCGTTCGCTGGACTCGATGCCTTTGCGGGCGATGCGCACGCCGATGTGCTTGCAGCGTAACCATTTACGCAGGTGGGGCACGTCGTAGGCTTTGTCGGCGTGTAGGCGCTGAGGCTTGAAGTACCGGCCGCGATGAGGGTCGTGTCTCGTTTGGTGACCTTCGACCATGGGCTTCAGCGCCTCGCTGTCGTTGGTGTTGGCGGTCGAGACGCCGACGACCAGGGGCAGTCCGTTCGCGTCCGACAGGACGTGCATCTTGGAACCCGGCCTACCCCGGTCCACGGGGCTCGGACCTGTGAGTTCGCCCCCTTTTTTGGCCCGCACGTGAGCGAGTCGAGGACCACGCGCGAGATGTCGATGAGACCGGCGTCGTCGAGTCGGTGCAGCACCGCCTCATGCAACCGGCCCCACACCCCGGCCCGCGACCAGATCAGGAACCGGCGGTGCGCCGTCGACTTCGATATCCCAAAGCACGGCGGCAGAGCCCGCCAAGCACAACCGCTGACCAGCACGTAGACGATGGCTGCGAACAGCGTCTCATCAGGCGTGTCCTGCGTCCCGCCGTCCTGAGGCCGCACCTTCGACGGCGGAATCAACGGCTTCGCGATCTCCCACAGTCCGTCCGGAAGAATCCAACTCCACGTACCCCGCCCCATACCGAGACCAACGAGCGATCACCACATAGGACACGGTCTAATACTGCAACGGTGTTTGCCGTGACTGTTGGCCAGCTCGGTCGTTGGTGTGGTCATGGGTGGGGACCTTGCTGATGTC